>JBDKIW010000493.1:0-5603 GCA_039796955.1 Planctomycetota bacterium | reverse complement strand
ATGGAAATGCAGCCGGACCCGAAACCAACTTCCACGACGTGGGATGCGGTGTCTGAGGGGATGCGTTCGAGGCAGACATCAATCAGTGTTTCCGTCTCGGGACGGGGAATGAGCACACCGGGGCCGACTTCGAAGCTGCGACCGTAGAATTCTCGAGTCCCGACGAGGTAGGCCAGAGGTTCCCGTTTGGCACGCCGCTGCACAAGTTCACGCATCACCGCGCGCTGCTCGTCCGACAACGGTTCTGTGAAATCGGTGTAGAGCCGAATGCGGGGACACTTTCTGGCAAAGGCCAGCAACAGCTCGGCTTCCAGACGCGGTGATTCCACTCCCTTCTGTTTCAGAAAACCAGCCGTCCACTCCAGAATCCGCTGGACGGTCCAGCGATCAGTTTCGGAGGCAGGAGTTGGAGCAGACGACATAACACACCAGTCTGAGCTTCAGCCAAGTTGAAAACAACACGTGGAGAACACCTGGTCCTGGCCATGCGGCCGGTAACAGACATCCATTTCGTCTGGAGTGGGAACGACGGAGCCTTGTGGAACATGCACCCGGCAAACCGCGGCACACGCCGGCGGGGGATTGTCGACCGTTGCGACAGATTCCGCAACCGGAGTCCCGGGAATCCGCAGGTCCGGGCCACCAAAAAAGTCACCCGTCGCACAATGACATACAGTGCCAGGGGAATGCAACAAAAAAAGCAACGCATGATAGTGAATTACAAAAGCAAGGTGAAATTAGTTGACATACCTAATGCAAACGATTGCGTGGTTCAATCACAGGGGTTCCCTGCCCATGGGCGTCCGAACACTCTGCCTGCCGCCAGCCCGGCAGGATTTTTGGATGGGTGGACCGATTCGGAAACAGGGCCCCGGGACGTTGCTTTAAGCCATCACGATGCCTGGCACCTTGGGGGTTGAAGTGTGTGAAAACACTGGCTTTTTGTAAACAGGTGCATGGCACCTGACGTCTTCCTTGCCGCCAGCCCGGCAGGATTTTCGGATGGGTGGACCGGTTCGGAAACAGGGCCCCGGGACGTTGCTTTGAGCCATCACGGTGCCTGGCACCTTGGGGGGTTAAGTGTGTGAAAATACTGGATTTTTGTGTGCAGGTGCATGGCACCTGACGTCTCGGGGGTTTGGTTTTGGGTGACTGGGAGGTCTGGTGTATTGCCGCGGTGTCGTTTTTTGTCTGGTTTGACAAGGCGAGAAAAGTCGGTTGCTTTCAGGATTGTCAAAACCATAATGGGGAAATTCTCTGCCGAGGGTGATGCTGGCTGTTAATCACTCAGCAAAAGCCCTGGCCACGTGGCTTGACCACTGTTGCGGCTCTTTCTCTGAAAAGTGTCGTCCAGCGACTTCTGTGGCGTCTGCCGGGACCGCTGTGTCGGTGTTGTCCTCCAAGACCCTGATCGTATTTCATGACACTTCTGGACTGGATCATCGTTTTACTGGCGGTTGCTGCCTTGCCGTGGCTGGCGGTTCAGGCTGGTCGGCGGATCGCCAGGCCGGATGATTATTTCACGGGTGGGCAGCAGTCGGGTTTGTTTCAGCTGATCATGTTTGTGTTTGGTTCGGGCACGTGTCCGGATTCGACGTCGACGGTGATGGCCAGCGCCTGGCGCACGGGGTTGTCGGGTCTCTGGTGGCAATTCCTCTGGCTGCCGATCACTCCGATTTACTGGGTGCTTGCGCCTGTGTTGCGTCGTCTGCGAGCGGTGACGACGGCGGATTTTTTCTTTGCCCGTTTTGGTCCCAGCACGGCCATTCTGTACTCTCTGTACGGAATGGTGATTTGTGTGGTGATGATGGCTGGGGTGCTCTGGGGATCGGCACGACTGCTGAATGTCCTGACGGACCCGCTTTGCACAGAGATTTCAGAATCGCTGAATCTGCGATTTCCAGTGATCAGTCTGCAGACAGCGCTGCATGGTCCCGCCTTCGGTCACCAGCCGCTGGTGACGTGGCGTCCCCTGCTGGGTGATGCGGTCGCAGGAATTTTTCTGAGCATGTTGCTGCTGGTGTGTGGCCTGATCGGGGGCCTGAATGCGGGAATCGTGATTGACTGCATTCAGGGATGTGTGCGGATTTTTCTGACTGTTGTCCTGTTGCCTGTGGTGTTTTATCAGATTGGCGGTTTCGGTTCGCTGCAGAACCTGCAGTATCTGAAGCCGGGGATGCTGGAGTTTGTGGCCAGCTCGGATGCACGGCTGGAACGGCTGCAGGAGCCGTTCACACCCTTTTATCTGTGCGCGCTGTCGATCGCTGCTTTGCTGGGGATTGTGGTGCAACCCCACATTGTTGTTGTCTGCGGAGCAGGACAGCGGGATCTTGAGTCTCGGATTGGATTTACGTTTGGGAATCTGCTGAAGCGATTCTGTGCGATCTTATGGGTCCTGATCGGTCTGGGGTGTCTCGGATGGTACCTGGGACCGACAAGTCCTCTGAGTCAACCGAACAGCACGGTAGAGCAGGCGGCATTGCTGGCTGATTTGCGGTTATCGGCGTCTGGTGATCCGGCGACGTTGTCCAGCGACGAGGCGAACCGGGTGAATCAGGTGGACCAGCGATTTGCAGACCGACTGTTTGGTCGCGTTTTTCGGGACCTGATGGGGCGGCTGGTGCCTGGTCTGACCGGTCTGGCGGCCGCGATGGTGATTGCCGCCGCTGTCAGTCACTGCGGAACTCAGATGGTGGTTGGCAGCGGATTGTTTGCAACGCATCTGCACCGACGTTATCTCAGCCCGGATGAGGAGAGCGAAAATTCTCTCGGGGCAGCTCGGGTGTGTGGACCATTGATGGTGATCGCTGCACTCGTATTGCAGATGTCCTTTCACAGTGTCGGAGATGTGCTGCGGCTCTTCATCAAGACGCCGGCGATTATTGGTGTCAGTATGTGGATGGGACTCATCTGGACTCGGTGGAACACGGCGTCCGTCTGGGTGTCGACGTTGGCGGGTGCGTTTGTGGGCATTGTCTGCGGATTTTTTCCGGAGCAGGTCGAACGGAGCTTTCCGGGGCTTGCGGACCAGATGTTTGAGCAGACAAGTGCGGGGCGAGTGATGCTGGATTCCTGGAAGATCGTACTGATCCTCGGGAGCACTCTGGTGTCCGGGATCTTCACAACTCTGATGACCGATCTGCAGCAGGATGAGCAGCTGGAATTCTTTTACCGGTTGATTCGCACGCCGGTGGGAGAAAATGAGCGGGATGTCAACATCACCAATTTTCAGCCCTCAGACGATGATGAACTGGTGCCCTGCTTTGCGTTTCTGGGATTTCAGCTGCCCGGACCAACTCGGGGCGGAAGCATTGGGTTTCTACTCGCTTGCCTTCTTGTGGTCGCGATGATTATTGGCACCAAGCTGATTGCGATGGCGATTTGAACTGCGAGCCAACCTGCCGGGTTCCGCTTGTGGCAAAAAAAGAAGCCTGTTCACCGCTGCGTGAACAGGCTTCTGTAGTTGTGTGCCGATCGAGGTGAATGCTCAGCCCGCGTCAGTTGCCCGCGTTCTTAGATGCTCAGCCATCGGCTTTCCGTGTTCAATGAGAGTGTCAGCGAGCCTGATCGGCGGGACCGGGCCGGACGTCAGTTGATGCTCTTGGCGTCAAACTTGCCTGCGGTGTCAGAAGAGCGAACTTTTCCGGCTGCTGGTGAGCGGCTGGCGGCAGTGGGGTTTGTGGGAACTGCGCGGTCGCTGGCCACACCTTCGGACTGAGCCTGCTCGCTTTTCGGTGCCCAGTTGGTGACCGACCAGGTCGGGTACTCATCGGCAACGCTGGCGGCAAGATCCTTCAGAACTTCCATCATCTTCTTGTTGGTCATGTCGCGGTTTGCAATCACACGCTGCATGACGAACCGTTTGTTTGTTGGGATATAGGCGAAGAACTTGCCTTCACCAAGGCGGTCATTGGCAGCCAGCAGACGCAGCAAAGCAGTTCGAGGCACTTCTGTGGACGACTGAGGAATCTGGTCCAGCCATGCCATGACCCAGACCGACTCACCGTTGCGGCTCAGTACCGCAGACATGGAGAACTTCCATTCTTCACCGCGGTAGCTGGTCTTGAAGGCAAAGTCATAACGCTGTTCGGTCTGTGTGGGTTTCAGACCCAGAGCCGACAGCATGTCTCCGAGTTCTGTCTCACTGATCTGGCCGGGTTGCGGCGTTTTCGGGGCTTCCTGTGTACCTTCCTGAGCGGACACGGACCAGACACCACCGAGGACCAGCAGTGCCGGCAGCAGAACAGCACTCCAACTTCTCATGACTCACTCCCTTGAATCGATTCAGCAGAAACTGCCGAAGTTTACGGACCGTTGACATCTGCATGCGGTCAGAGGCGTCCCAAAGGCGGGACGGCGATTTTCGCATGAGACGGTCTGAAAGGAGTGTCGAGCTGGGGAAATCCGTTCCCCGGGACGCATCGCTTTTCAGACTTTTCAGCCGTTTTCCTGATTCTCCAGATACTTCAGGCAAATCGAGGACCACGTCTCGAATTCGTCCATCCGGGTAATCAGTTCTGACGATGGTGCGAATCCTGCGTTGATCATCGACTTTTCCCTGGGCTGAACTTTGGGATTGTCGAGATCGAAAATGTGGACGATCCCAAGGTGGACTTTCCCTACCTCGGTCAGGTCATCATTGATCAGCCCGATGCAGTCTTCGGTCCATCCGGATTCAATATCGATTTCCTCTTCGAGCTCACGGCGCATGCCTTCGAGGTAGGGTGTCAGATCGCCGTCGAGATCGAGCGTGGAGACATGGCCACCGACTCCGATGGAACGTTTGGCGTGCAGCCGCGCTTCGCCCTGAGCTGATCCGCGCTGGTAATGAAACAGCTGGTCGCCGCTGCGGAAGATGCAGTAAGGAATCAGCTGCTTGAAGGATGGATCCTGTTCCATTTCAGGTCGAGGCCGATAACTGGCATGCCTGGGATCGAGGATGACGTCGAGGTAACGATCAACATCCGCGCAGAAGCCCTGAAAGTGACCGATTTCGTGAAAGACGGCGGTGGGGATCACAAGCACGTGTTCAACGCTCATGGAAGTTTCACGCTCCGAAAGAATTGAGAACCTGCGAAGGTCCTCAGCGGGTTTTCAGCCACGCTGCAGGATGATAAAGGAGGCCCAGACTGCAGCAGACCACGCGTCGGGGGGGCTGCAAGGCAGCGGTGCCGGGAACAACAAACGAACCATGGTCAGCACATCGGCGCGCTCTGCCGGAAAATGTTCCTGGTTGCAGCCACGTTTTATGGTGTGCTGGCTGGAGGTTCCGTGGAACGGACGATGACGAGTCGATGGTTCGCCACATCGTACTCATACTTCAGATCTGCTGCCAATTCGGGCAGACGAATCTGATTTTCGGTGATGATGCGCTGCATGAATTCACTGTGCGACTCGGGGAAGCGTCCTTCCGAGGCCTGGAAGAGGTTGAGTGCGTGTTCGATTGCCAGCTGGGGAATCTGCAGTTGGGCATTCTTCAGAACGGCCAGTGGTCCAGTGATCGGATCGGTAACAGGGGCTTTGGGATTAACAAGTTCTTTTCCGGCTTCCGGCAGGTACTCACCAATTTCAGTGGTTGTTTTTTTGAGCGGCTGCGGGGGCGG
>JBDKIW010000492.1:0-2816 GCA_039796955.1 Planctomycetota bacterium | reverse complement strand
AGCGCCGAATCGTCGATCGCCTTCCCGGACGGATGGGACCTCATGGGCCATTTTGTCCACCCCTGAAAAGACTCGGCAAATACTGCTGATTCCTGCCCGGGGTCGCTTCGCGGCCCCGCGGTGACTGGATTGGCGGAACGCAGGCTGTCCGGACCATCTGGAAGGTTCCGGAGCTCCTTTTGTGATTTCCATGCCAAAACTGTTGATTTGTTGCTGTTCTGGTGTTCTGATTCTGGACGACAATCGTTTGACCTGTCATGTTAAGCAGAATTCAGGCGAACTTCCGGGTCTGTTTCCAGATTTCCGGGGTTCCGCAAAGGCGTCGCTTCTGATGTGACGCTGGTCCTGTCTGCAGTTTTCTTCTCTCGGACGCGAACGAAGAATTCCCTGTGAACAGGACCTGACAGAACACAAGATCCACTGACGTGTCCCTGTTCTGGTGAGTCCTATGCCTGTCGTTGTCCGCAACTCCACGAATTCCAGAGGCATTTCAGAATGTGGCAGGATCGGCGTTGCCATCTTCTGCTGTGTCGTCGCGTTCAGTACGCACGCTGCAGGGCAGGAAGCGGCAGAACAGGCGCCTGCCACGCCAGCGCCGGTCTCCGCGTCCGAATCGGATGAAGCTGCCCGGCAGGCAGCCGCCACCAAAGAAAATGTGCCAGCCAACTGTCTGCAACAGGTTCTGGCAGAACAGCAGCTGACCCGGACTTTGCGGGAAATGCGGGAACCGCTGCCCTACCCCGACAAAAACGAAGCCGCCCGTCTGCGACGCGACTACACCAAACTGGTTTCCGACGGATTCACCAACGCGGCGGACACCACAAAGGTTCAGCAATACCTCGAATGGCAACTGCTGCGAGTGACTGAATCTGATTTCATTGAAAACCCCGGAAACGTTCAGCAACTGCTGAAAGACATCGAATCGGACGTTCAGCGTGCTGGGGCCAATATTGGAAACCCGGCCAACCAGCTGACGGCCCGGAAAAAGTTCTGTGGCGAAGTGCTGACCATCGGCAAGAAGCTGCTATCCAACAATTTCGATGCACGCGTTGCCTGCATTTCGATTCTGAAAGCCCTCCATGAAGTTCGTGCGGTACCCGGCGGTGCTCCTGCAAAGCTGTACCCGGAAGCCCTGGCAACCCTGCTGGACATTCTGAATTCAAAAGAACAGCCGGATTCGGTGAAAGTGTTTGCGGCCAGTGCACTGCGTAATGTGCTGCGAAACTGCGACGTGATCGAAACGGAGCAATTCCGGATTTGCGATGCGGTCGCCGCAGAACTGGCTCGCAGTTGTACTCAGAGTGCTTATCAGCAAACCCTGCTGGAAACGCTGTTTGACGTGCGCCGGGCTCGCAAGACGGTCGGTGGTGCCGAACCAACCGTCATGAAGTCCTTTGCCGCGGTTCTTGATGATCGCAGCCGACCGGTGGAAGTTCGCTGCCTTGCCGCCATGGGGATTGGCCGTGGTGCGTTTGACAATCAGATGCGTCTGGATCCGCTCGCATGGAAAATCGCGCAGCTGGCCGGGGACGCAGCGGTCGAATTCAATCGCTCGCCCGGCGATTCCAAATGGCCGGCCTGCGGAGCGTCGCTGATCTTTGCATTCCGACATGTCACCAATGAAGAGGCCACAGCGGCCCTGCTGGATCGGAAGGGGCTGTTGAATCGTTCCGGCGGCACAGCACCCTCAAAGATGATTTCCGAGGCCGCACCGCTGGTGAAAGTTGTCGGATTGAAGCTGATCGAAAACGGCGACTCCATCGCACCGGATGATGTACGTCCGCTGGCGGCGTGGATTCAGGCCAATCGTCCTGAGTCCCTGAAGTGGGATGACAAGGCCCCCGACCTGACTCCTTGAGTCGTTGCGGGAGCGCGATTCATTGCGGGCGGGCGATTCGTTGCGGGAGGGCGAAGTTCCACCTGAGCCGGACACGCTGTCGTGCGGGAGGGCGAAGTTCCACCTGAGCCGCAAACCTGGGTGCGACGACTGGGCTTTGGGGTTTAGAACCACGGATGGACACAGATCAACACAGATGGATTTGGTTGGATGATCCTCTGGCGGGTGTTGTTGTGAGCGGCGACGCGTTAGCGGCCGGTTGCGATTTGACAAATGTGTTGGATCGCTTGAATTTCAGAACCACGGAAAGACACGGAAGGCATGATCGTGGTGGGAGGGCGAAGTTCCACCTGAGCCGGACACGCCCACCGGACGTGGTTTTCAAACCACGGATGCACACGGATCAGCACGGATGGTTTGAGCGATGTCGATGTGTTGCGGGCGGGCGAAATTCCACCTGAGCCGCCATGCCTCCAGACGCTCGTTCCCTGCGCCATCATTCCCACAACCGCGTGATTCCGCTCGCGGTTTGTGGATCACGTGGAGGGGATAAAAAAAAGCCCCGGTGATTCTGCACACGAGGTGTGGAATCACCGGGGCCATGTCAATGGAATCCCGCTGAGGGATTGATTTCAGTTGCCGGCTGGAGCGGGTTCGGCTGGTGGCTGTTCGCCTTCCACCTTCGGCTGCTCTTCGGTTTTTGCGTCGCCAGGGGTGTCGGCGGCTGGTTTCTCAACCTTCTTGCTCTCTTCCGTCGCCTTCTTCAGTTGCTCAAGTTCTTCCTGAGCCTTCTTAGCGGCGGCTTCGGCGGCAGCCTGAGCCTTCTGGATCTCATTCACCTGAATCTTCAGAGCATCGCGTTCTTCAGCGGCAGCAGCCAGTTCCTTGCGAATCTGGGCCTGAGTTTCCTCGCTCTTGACGGCCTCTTCCCGCAGTGTGGCGACCTGGCCCACGGCGGTTTTGTGTGCAGCCTCGGCCT
>JBDKIW010000491.1:0-5070 GCA_039796955.1 Planctomycetota bacterium | reverse complement strand
AGGCCGAGGCTGCACACAAAACCGCCGTGGGCCAGGTCGCCACACTGCGGGAAGAGGCCGTCAAGAGCGAGGAAACTCAGGCCCAGATTCGCAAGGAACTGGCTGCTGCCGCTGAAGAACGTGATGCCCTGAAGATTCAGGTGAATGAGATCCAGAAGGCTCAGGCTGCCGCAGAAGCCGCCGCTAAGAAGGCTCAGGATGAACTTGAGCAACTGAAGAAGGCGACGGATGAGAGCAAGAAGGTTGAGCAGCCAGCCACCGACACACCTGACGACGCAAAAACCGAAGAACAGCCGAAGGTGGAAGGCGAACAGCCACCAGCCGAACCCGCTCCAGCCGGCAACTGAAGTCAATCCCTCAGCGGGATTCCAATGACATGGCCCCGGTGATTCCACACCTCGTGTGCAGAATCACCGGGGCTTTTTTTATCCCCTCCATGTGATCCGCAAACCGCGAGTGGAATCACGGGGGTGTGGGATTGATGGCGCAGGGAACGAACGTCTGGAGGGTTGGCGGCTCAGGTGGAATTTCACCCGCCCGCACGACAAAGCCTTCCGTGTTTTTCCGTGGTTCTAAACCCCAGAGCCCAGCAGTCATACCCAGGTTTGCGGCTCAGATGGAACTTCGACCTCCCGCAACAAATCGACATCGCTCAAACCATCCGTGCGGATCCGTGTGCATCCGTGGTTTGAAAACCACGTCCGGTGGGCGTGTCCGGCTCAGGTGGAACTTCGCCCTCCCGCCACGATCATGCCTTCCGTGTCTTTCCGTGGTCTAAAATTCAAGCGATCCAACACATTTGTCAAATCGCAACCGGCCGCTAACGCGTCGCCGCTCACAAAAACATGCCCCAGAAAATCATCCATCGACATCCATCCGTGTTGATCGGTGTCCATCTGTGGTTCTAAAACCCCAAGGCCCAGCCGCATCCAGGTTTGCGGCTCAGATGGAACTTCGCCCTCCCAGACAAAATACCATCCGTAGTTTAAAACCCAAAGTACATCAGCAGCAGCCAGGTTTGCGGCTCAGGTGGAACTTCGCCCTCCCGCAGCGCAACAACCTCATCGGCTCAGATGGAACTTCGCCCTCACCGAGGAAGAAATCCATCCGTGGCTTCAAACTCAAAACCATCAGCCGCGTACCTGACCGTCACCGCGAATCACGAATTTGTAGCTGGTCATTTCCCGCAAACCACAGGGGCCTCGCGCGTGAAAACGATCCGTGCTGATGCCGATTTCAGCCCCCAGCCCCAGTTCGCCACCGTCGTTAAACCGAGTGCTGGCGTTGATCACCACGGCCGAAGAATCGACCTCCGCTTCAAACCGAGTCGCCGCCTGCAGGCAGCTGGTCACGATCGCATCGGTATGCGCTGAACCATAAGTGCGAATATGCGCCAGCGCCTGATCCAGAGAATCGACGATCCGGACATTCAGGACCAGATCGAGATGTTCGGTGTGGAAATCCTGATCGGTGGCGAGCACGGCTCCGGGGATTCCCACCAGCGACTCGGCGCAGCAGCGCAGCTGCACACCGCGTTTCTGCAGCGTGTCTGCCAGGGCCGGCCAGAAGCGCTGGGCGGCTTCGCGGTGCAGCAGCAGAGTTTCCGCGGCATTGCAGACGCCGGGCCGCTGGCACTTGCTGTTGATGACAATGTCGAAGGCCATCTGTTCATCGGCGGACTGATCCAGAAACACGTGGCAGATGCCGTCGAAATGTTTGATGACCGGCATGGTGGCTTCGCGAGTCACGCGCTCAATCAGGGCTCGCCCCCCGCGGGGGATGGTGACATCGATGAGTTTTCCCATGGACAGCAGATCACCCACGATGGCACGATCGGTGGAACGGACAACCTGCAGAGCATGCTCCGGCAGCCCTTCGGCGGTGAGGGACCGGGCGAGGAGATCGGACAGCACCAGGTTGGTCTGCAGGGACTCACTGCCCCCGCGCAGGATCACGGGATTGCCACTTTTCAGACACAGGGTGGCGGCATCGATCGTGACATTCGGACGCGATTCATAGATGAACAGAACAACTCCGAGCGGCACGCGGACACGGCTCACGCGTAATCCATTGGGCCGCCGCGATCCCTCAATGACTTCTCCGACCGGATCCGGCAGTGCCACGACGGCTTCGACTGCCCGGGCCAGAGATTCGACGCGTTCGGGATTGAGCGTCAGGCGATCGAGCAGTGCATGGCTGAGCCCATTGGCCTGACCGGCCTGCAGATCGAGTAGGTTGGCCGCATGGATCTGCGGCGCATGAGTGCGCAGGTCGGCGGCCAGTCGCCGCAGCCATGCGTTTTTCTGAGCGGTGGTGAGGGTGGCCAGAGTGCTGGCGACGGCGCGGGCCTGAACGGCAAGTTCATGAGCGTATTGAGTCGGGGTGGTTGGTGAAACCATGAATGGGGCATCCGGGGAGGACATCAGAAAGCGACCGGGGCCGCTGCGGTTGGAATGGAAAGCGCCGCGACAGTGCCGGACCAGAACGCCTGGACTATAGCAAAGCAGACCGGGCGTGGGGGAGAAAAATCGAAAACGGCCGGAACTGCACCGCGAACCTGGGATGGCGAAACGGTGTTGGCCCGGAGATAGTCGCGTTTCGCTCCGTCGAAACGAACGTCCAGCGTTTTCACCGTCGAACTCGCCCCTCAAATCCCTTTGCTCCATCAAGTTGAAAACGCCCCGGAACTTCCAGCGTGCCTCCGTTTCGCCATCCCACGGCGGACCCTGCGGGCAGAAACCGAGCCAAAACCGCCGAAAGAATGGAAAACCGTGGCCAAAACGCCGCAAAAAACCGTGAAAAAGGCGGAGATTGGCAAGAATGGGGCGAGGACCGCGGAGGGTGAACGCCGGCGATGGGCGGGGGCTGCAACGTGGAACTTCGTAATTTCCGAAAGCGAGAGCCTTTCACCAGTCTGGGCGGTTGGCCTTGATTCGGCAGGCTTTTGGACGTATTCCACAACTGCAGAATTTTGCGCCGGGACACATTGCGCTTGCAGAAATGCCAACGTCACTGGAAGAACCGGTCGAAACTGGGTCAGGAAATTCGACAGAAACCACCGGGCTCAGGACATCAAGCAGACTAAAGGGGATTGAAGTGAATCTTCCCGATTTGCCGCCGTTATTTGTGTATGGGGCGATTCTGGTCGGGTTTGTGGTAACGAACCTGCTGGTGGCACACCTGCTGGGCCCCAAAAAGAAGACGCCAGTCAAGGACATGCCTTACGAATCGGGCATGGACCCGGTGGGTGATGCGCGTCAGCCCTTTGATGTGCGATTTTATCTGGTCGCCATCCTGTTTCTCGTCTTTGACGTTGAATTGCTGTTTTTGTATCCATGGGCCGTCAGTGCCTATAGTGAGGCTGGTGTGCCGCCCGAACTGCGGGACACGGTCTTTGGGATTATGCTGGTCTTCATGAGCACTTTGGCGCTCGCCTGGGTCTACGCGTGGCGGAAAGGGGTTTTTCGATGGCGGTAGGTCTTCCGGAAAATATCTTCATCACCAAACTGGACGCAGCAGCCAACTGGGCACGTTCCAACAGTTTGTGGCCCATGCCTTTTGCGACGGCCTGCTGCGGCATCGAACTGATGGCCACAGCGGCTTCACGGCATGACCTCGCCCGCTTCGGTGCCGAGGTGATGCGATTCAGTCCACGGCAATGCGACCTGCTGATTGTGGCGGGTCGTGTGGTCATGAAAATGCTGCCTGTCCTGCAGCGTATCTGGCTGCAGATGCCAGAACCCAAGTGGTGCATTTCGATGGGCGCCTGTGCATGTTCCGGCGGGGTGTTTGACACCTACGCCGTGGTGCAGGGTGTGGACCGGTTCATTCCAGTGGACATGTACGTCCCGGGATGTCCGCCGCGTCCGGAGCAGTTGCTGGCTGCGGTGATTGAAATGCAGGCCAAGGTACGTCGGACGGGAACGGTGATGGGGCGTGAATTCGCGATCCGCGATACCCCCGTCGGGCCAACTCCTTTTGACATGGACGAACGTTACCGGATTCAGGACGCGAATCTCGTGCAGCTGGGCGGCTTTTCCGCTGCGGCAACCGGCACTGCCCTGAAAGGACCCGCGAATCATGGTTGAGCTGTCAGTACTGCAGGAACGCTTTGGGAGCGGCATTACCGAACACGTGTTCCGGGACAATCGGCGAGTCGACGTGCCGGCCGCGGTTCTGTTCGATGTGCTCAGCGGACTGAAAACGGACTTTGGTTTCAGTGTGCTGATTGACCTGACCGCAGTGGACTGGCTGGAGTATGAAGGGGCGACGGATCGGTTTACGGTCGTCTACATGCTGCTCAACATGGATTCCGGCGAACGGCTGACGGTGCAGACCGCACTGAACCTGCCCAACCCGACTCTGACATCTGTCTATTCCCTGTGGAAAGCGGCGGACTGGATGGAGCGTGAGGTGTTTGACATGTTCGGGATTACCTTCACGGGACACCCGGATCTGCGGCGGATTCTGATGCCGGAAGAGTTTGACGCCTTCCCGCTCAGAAAGGATTATCCGCTGAAGGGACGTGGCGAACGTCACAACTTCCCCGTGATCACTCGTTCCGGCAGCTGACGTATTGACGGGCATGTCCCGGTGATTTGAATGTAATTTCCAGGACTGTCAGGCTGGTGCCTGACGGTGGTGACCGCAGTTCTTCTGTTTGTCTGGCCTCATTCCATGCCTCTGACTCCTGTAGATACTCTGGAAACAGAATCAGCCGAACGTGAATACGTCTGGACGCTGAATTTCGGCCCTCAGCACCCGGCGACTCATACGACGCTGCGTCTGGTGCTCACACTGGACGGCGAAAAGGTGCTGAATGCGGTCCCCTACATCGGGTACCTGCACAGCGGTTTTGAAAAGCTGGGCGAGCACCTGGACTTCAATCAGTACGTGACCATTGTGGACCGGATGAACTACCTGTCCCCGCTGGCCAACGAGATTGCGTGGCATCACGCAGTGGAAAAGCTGCTGGGAATTGAACTGACACCGCGGTGTCGGTATCTGCGTACGATCCTGGCCGAACTGATGCGGATGCATGACCATCTGCTGAACCTGGGCACCACCGCA
>JBDKIW010000490.1:0-2616 GCA_039796955.1 Planctomycetota bacterium | reverse complement strand
TGACGTCCGTCCGTTTTGGGAATCCATGCATTCGCCGTCATCCAGATCCCGGGAAATGTCTGGAAGATGATTTTTTCAATCCGATAGTCAGGGCGGTCGAGCACCTGCAGAACACGGGGTTCAAGCGGAGCGGGCTGTTCAGGGAATCCACCCCATGCGGACTCAAGCTCTGACCGGAGCACTGTTCGACGCTGTTGCCACGCGGGCAGATCCAGCGGCGCGGTGTCACCGGCCCGCATTTCGGCCGCCTCGTTCCGGACGAATTTCAAAAACTCCGCGCCCTGCGGGACATCCTGAGCGAACGCGCGGGAACCGTACATGTGCAAAACCAAGCAGACGATCCCCAGCGACAGGCGGCTGAACGTCCGGCTCGCCATTCCATCGAGGCGAGTTTTTTTCGAGCAAAAACCATGAAATCTCGGGAAATCCGACGGGATCATCATTGAGGCTCCGCTATGGGACGCGACGTCAATGTGGTCGCCCCCAGTGCTGATGAAATGGCGGGGAACAGGCCCCCATGAGGTTGGATTTCGGGGGCTGGTGGATACGTATCCTTGCAGATTGCCGGGAAATCGCCACACAACAGCCTCGGCAGGAGGCGATTGCAGGCCCTGCGGCGTCAGAGATGACCGGATCGGCGGGTGATTTCGGGCAATCCGACGCGTCGCAAAACTGGTCAAATCCGTCCTTTTGATCAGGCGTTTTGCAGAACGGCACCCCGAATAGCCTCGCAAACCGGCGTCAATGCCGATATTCTGCGGAATACCTTCCGGAAGGCAGATCTGCACGGACATGGATCTGTCGCCTGTTTATCCCACCGTTGGCAGAGGTACCCATGCTGACTTTCTTTCGAATCAGCCTCGCGGCGCTCGTGCTCAGCACAAGCCTGCACCCCGCCGTTTCCGCACAGGATTCAACCCCGACAGCAAACTCCGCCGAACGCACCTTCAGCGGCCTTGAAGTCTACCCGACAGAAATCGTGCTGGGCTCCATTCGTGATGCCCGGCGAATTCTGGTGACGGGTGTGACCACGTCGGGACAGCGCATCGACCTGACCAGCAAGGCCACCCTCACCGCCAGTGCAAACTGTTTCACGGCCGCTGCCGATGGTTACATCACTCCGGTATCAGCGGGTGAAGGCAAACTGGTCATCGAGGCGGCTGGACTGCGGACGGAAGTCTCCGTCAAAGTCACCTCCGCCGAAGCCATGCCGGTCGATTTCATTCGCGACGTCAATCCGCTGCTTAGCAAAGTGGGCTGCAATCAGGGCACCTGCCATGGTTCGGCCAATGGCAAGAACGGCTTCAAGCTGTCGTTGCGCGGTTATGATTCTCTCTATGATTACCGCGCCCTGGTCGACGACATTTCCGGTCGTCGCTTCAATCGCTCGCAGCCATCGCAAAGCCTGATGCTGCTGAAACCCACGCAGGGTGTGCCTCACGAAGGCGGCTTTCTGTTCGATGAAGACTCTCGGATCTACAAGACGCTGGAACAGTGGATCGCGGAAGGTTGTCAGTTCAAAGCGGACGCGGCACGCGTGACCGGAATTGAAATCTATCCTCCAACTCCCCTGCTGCAGCTGCGGCACGATCAGCAGCAGTTGATCGTGATTGCAAAGTACGCCGATGGCAGCACCCGCGATGTCACTCGGGATGCCGCGTTTGAAACCAGCAACTTCGAGGTGGCCACGGTTTCAAAGACAGGATTGATCACGGCCGTCCAGCGCGGCGAAGCGGCTGCCCTCGTTCGCTACGAAGGCAACTACGCCGCAGCACCGATTTCCATCCTGGGAAATCGCGACGGCTACGAGTGGACTCCGCAGCCGGAACTGAACTTCATCGATGGGCTGGTCAATAACAAGCTGCAGCGGATGAAGATCCTTCCATCAGCAGCGGCCAGCGATGCCGAATTTCTCCGCCGGGTCACCCTGGATATGGTCGGTGTTCCGCCTTCGATCGAAGAGGTCAACGCCTTCGTCAATGACACCACCGAACCGCAGGCCAAGCGCGCTGCAAAAATCGAACAGCTGCTCGCAGGTTCCGGATACGTTGAGCACTGGACGCTGAAGTGGAGTGACCTGCTGTTGAACCGTCGAAAAACGGTGACTGAGCGAGGTGTCTGGGCGTTCCGCAACTGGATTCGTCAGGCCATTGCCACCAACAAGCCGTACGATCAATTCGCCAGTGAGCTGATCACGGCGAACGGAAACACCTTTGAAAATCCGGCCGCCAACTACTTCCGCATCGCTCGTGAGCCCAAGCTGGTCATGGAAAACATGACTCAGGTCTTCCTGGGGACGCGATTCAACTGCAATCAGTGTCATGACCACCCCTTTGAACGCTGGACACAGCGTCAGTACTATGAGTTGGCGGCCTACTTCGCGGACGTCGGTCGTCGGCCGATGCCGGATGGTGACGAGTTCATCTTCACGATGAGTTCCCCAACCGCAGTGGTCAACCCGGATACCAACCAGACTGCGGCTCCGAAGTTTCCGTTTGATCACGCCGGCGCCATTAATACGGAAACTCGTCGCGAACAACTGGCGCAGTGGCTGACAGCTCGCGAAAACCCCTACTTCGCGAAAAGCATCGTCAATCGCTACTGGAGCTATTTCTT
>JBDKIW010000489.1:0-8146 GCA_039796955.1 Planctomycetota bacterium | reverse complement strand
GGCCCTGCATCAGCAACTAAAATTCACCGGTGATTTCTCCACCGGCCACGGTCGCCAGACCGCCGTACACGACTTCGCTGATGCTGGCGGAAATGAAACGAACAGAGCCGTCACCCATCGTAAACTGCGAGCCCCCGGTGTGATTGCTGCTGAAGTCGTCAAAATGGGCTTCAGGATCGTTCGGGGGATGGTCTGCGGCTCCAAGGATTCGCTGAAAGGCTTCTTCACCTTCCGGAAACATGCCGACCCATGTCGAGTACCAACCGAGCGTCCGATCCGTGCGCCGCTCGCCGGTCAGAAGTGTATTGCTGGTCCCATCAGTCACATCCGCCAGACGAAGCTTGCTGTTGTGGTAGAAGAAACCGTTGCCTCGGCACTGGCCGTTGGGCAGCACAGGCGCGTCTCCCGGAGCATTCTCACAGCCGTGCAATTCCTCCGTTCCGAATACTCCGATGTAATTGGCGATGGGCAGAGTCGCCAGGACATCGTCAGTCCCCTCTTCTTTGATCTGCCAGAATTCCGGTTGCGGATCTGAAGGACACTTGTAGGTTGGGATCTGAACTTTCAGAACGGCCGCATTGAGTGGGTCGGCAATGGATGCGCTTGAATTGATAAGTCGCCATACGTTGTCCTGATCCATGAAGGGCAGGATCATGGCCCCCCAACCGAGCCCGCTGCCACCATCATGAGCCGCCGGGTAGCCGAAGGGGCTGACGGCAATCCAGCCCGACGGAAGCGTACGATGTGTGTCATGGTAATTGTGCAGTGCGAGCCCGATTTGTTTCAGATGGTTCTTGCACTGCGTCCGGCGGGCAGCTTCCCGAGCCTGCTGGACAGCGGGAAGCAGCAGCGCCACAAGGATAGCAATGATCGCAATCACCACCAGCAACTCAATCAGGGTAAATCCGCGCACTCGACGCTGAATCTTAATGGTCATCGTTTGTATCCTGAATAATAGCAAGGCGCGCAACGCGGCCTGAGGAATATGAAGTCTGAACAACAATGGCGTTTCACCAGTTACGAAAGCGAACCACTGCGGTGGATTCACCCAGATGCCTGGATTGGCTGGCAAAACAACACGGAATGTGATGCGTCACGGAAATCGGATCCGGTGCATCACCGACGTCTGGTCACCACCATAAAATCGCTAGCCGGCACCGCATTTGGCCACACATGACTCTATGATGAGCCTCGACCGGGCATGAGCGGGATAGGATTTCTCAGGCCACCACTGGCGGGCCGCGGGCCTTCGAGCTTTGCGGGGTGCTGCAACCCGCACGATCATCGGAAAACGGCAGCCGATGGGCAGGGACATCCCGCGACTGCACTTCCGGGGAAATCACCTGAAATGGCGTCTGCAGCCAGAAGGTCAAGCAGATCTGGCACTGGCTATGCTGATGAGTATCACCCGGATCGCGCTGACCTGAATTGCGATCCTCGGAGTTGCCGCCCGCTGCCGGCCTGGAAACCGGTTCGAAATGGACGGTGCCATGAAGGCGTGAGCAACTGCAGGTTTGAGCGGCCCCGGTGCGGGAATGGGGCGCATGTTCCAGTTCATGAAGAGGCCGACCGACGAGCGCGCTGAGGCTGATTGCCAGCCACAGGGCAATTCTCAGCCAAGCGTGATCAATTGGAACAAATGCAGCCACGTAAATATCCCGCAGACGGTTGGATACCCGTGAATTATGCCGTTCGGCCGACGCCGTTGACAAGCCAACCTCTGACAATGTACGAGTAAAACGCGGAATCAACGCTGAAAAACCGAGCCCCGGCCCCCGAAAAACGCCCAATCTACTGTTCCAGCCGGCTTCCGACGGTGAGAGGTTCCTGTAATCGCGATATCCAGTGGATTGTAGCCACAGGGAACCGGAGAGCCCCCAGTGAATTCGGAAATGAAACTCAAGACAGGTATTGAAAACGACGATCTAGCGATGGCGTTTTTCGAGGAAGTGCAGGAAAGCGAGACGACCGGGGTTGACTCAGGATCATTCATTCCCAAAATGCCGGCCACCGGAAAGTTCTCACGGAATCTGGTTTCGGTCCCTTGACTGTGCAAATGATTCCTGCTGAAATTACGCGACACATGCTTTAGACATGCGGCAGAAATGCTGAAGCTAAGGCTGTGGTGACTGACAATTTGATAGAGTTTTCCGTTCTGGAAAACCGTACGCGGGTGTAGCTCAGTTGGTAGAGCACCACGTTGCCAACGTGGTTGTCGAGGGTTCGAGTCCCTTCACCCGCTTTTTTTTATTGGCAGTGGGTAGGGTTGGGCAAAGGCAGGCGTTCGCTGTGGCGGCCGGATCGTGGGCCAAAGAGCCATTTGTGCAGCGGTAAAGCGGTGGATCACTTGATGGTCTCGCATCTTGCTTTGCAAATTCCTGAAAAGTCTGTAATGTCCGTTCGTTTGCTGCGAGCCGTTTGAAACAGAGCTGTTCTGGAGGTCATTCGCGGCAACTTTCAAGTAGTAGCAGGCTTCGCTTCAGGGCGATTCAGGCCGGCAGTTGTCAGGTGATGAGGATCAGGAATGAGTTCCGACGTAGAGCAGGCCGTAGAGGACGCAGTTGTTGACGCCCCCCAGCGAATGAAGCTGTCAGTGGATATTAAGGACGCAGGCTCGTGCCGTCGGCACATTTCGGTGACTGTGTCAGAGGCGGACATCCGAGCGATCCGAGCAGACGCGTTGCAGGATCTTTCAGGTAAGGCTCAGGTTCCTGGATTTCGCGTAGGCAAAGTGCCTGTTGCTCTGCTGGAAAAGCGGTTCAAGACGGAAATCGCTTCCGACATCAAGCAGAAGGTGCTGCTGTCCAGTCTCGAGCAGATCTCCGAAGAATTCAACATCGAGCCCATCGGTGAACCGCGGCTGAACGTTGAAAATCTTGAAGTTCCGACAACTGGCGACTTCCACTACGAATTTGATGTGGAAGTTCGGCCGGAGTTTGAACTTCCGGACTTCAATTCCATCACGATCCGACGGCCCTCCGGTGAGGCCACTCAGGAAGACATCGACGCCTACCTCGCGAACATGATGGGGGCTCGTGCAGAGATCGTTACCACAGACGACCCTGCTGCTGAAGGCGATCATTTGGTCTGCAACCTGACATTCACAGCAGGCGAGAAGGTGATTCGTCGCGTCGAATCGCATGCTCTGCGAATGCTGCCGACGCTGAATTTTGCGGATGCTGTTCTTGAAGATTTCTCCACACTGATGACGGGTGCTGTCCCTGGGGACGTGCGCACGACATCTGTGACAATTTCCCTGCAGTCACCAGTTGTAGAGATGCGTGGGGAGAAGGTCGCCGTCGAGATTGAGGTTGTGGAAGTCGCCCACTACAACCAGCCAACACTGGACGATGCCTTCCTCGAGCAGGCAGGCCTGTCCAGCAAGGAAGAGTTCCTCGATCTGGTGCGTGATTCTGTTCAGCGTCAGCTGGATTTCCAGCAGCGTCAGGAGACCCGTAGCCAGCTGTTGAAGAGCATCACAGCGTCTGCAGATTGGGATCTTCCTGAGGGACTGGTGCGTCAGCAGACTGAAAACGCATTGCGTCGTGAACTGCTCGAGATGGCTCAGGCTGGCTTCACTATCGATCAGATCCGAAATCGTGAGAGTGAAATTCGGCAGAACGCGTTGCAGGACACTCGTGACGCCTTGAAGCAGCACTTCATTTTGGACAAGATCGCGACCGCTCAGGACATCGAGGCCACAGAAGCCGAAGTCGACTACGAGTTGCGTGTCATGTCCATGCAGCAGGGTGAGCCAGTCCGCCGGATTCGGGCAAAGCTGGTCAAGTCTGGCATGATTGAAAACCTGTACGCTCAGTTGCGTGAGCGTAAGACGATTGACTATCTGTTGACGCAGGTTCAGTTCGAAGACGTGCCACACGAGCCGATTTCCGTACAGTCTGCCACATCGGCTAACTTTGCTGTCTGTGGAAACATGCAGCCATCTCTGGTAGACGACACGGCGGAAGTCGAGAAATCAGAGTGATCCGGACTGTTCGAACTATGCAGGCGCGCGTACGATTACGCGTCGCCTGTTTTTATTGGCAGACGCGTGATTGTCAGGCAGTATGATTCCTCAGGGGAAGTGTCCCGCGGACCGTACGACCTGCTGAAAACAGGGGTGGCTCGGCGCAGTTGCTGCGCTGGGCAGTTTCAATAGCTTCAATCTGCAGGAATCAGCGAATGAGGGATCCGCGACTCGATTACATGCCAATGGCGGCACGAGAGTACTCAGCACAGCGTCAGATGACTGTTGGCGATCTGCTGCTGGACAACCGGATCATTTTTCTCGATGGCCCGATCCATGACGGCAGTGCTAACCTCGTGATCATGAAGATGCTGTTCCTGCAATCAGAGAACCGGCATCAGGACATCCACCTTTACATCAATTCGCCTGGTGGGTCGGTCACTGCGACTTTGGCAATTTACGACATCATGCAGTTCATCGAGTGTGATGTGGCCACCTATTGCGTCGGACTCGCCGCCAGCGGTGGTGCGATCCTTGTCGCGGGCGGTGCAGCCGGTAAGCGATTTGCCCTGAAGCACTCAAAGATGATGATTCATCAGCCGTACGGACAGGTCGGCGGACAGGTTTCGGACATTGAAATTCAGGCTCGAGATATTCTGGCCGCCAGAGAGCTTCTCAATGAGATTCTGGCTGAGCACACCAAACAGCCAATCGAGCGCATCGCGAAGGATACTCAGCGAGACCATTATCTCACGTCGGTAGACGCGAAGGCCTATGGCCTGGTGGATGAGATACTGGATCGGCCGGGAAAAGAACGAAAAAAGGCCTGATGGCCGCTGCTTTCGTGGATGTCTCACCCAATTGACTCATTTGATGGATGGCGGACATGACGGTTCTTGTGCCTTATGTGATCGAGAAAAACGGCCGCGACGAGCGGGCGATGGACATTTACAGTCGTCTACTGAAAGACCGGATTGTGATCCTGGGAAGTCAGGTGAACGACGATGTCGCCAACAGCATCGTTGCTCAGTTGTTGTTCCTGCAGTTTGATGACCCCAAAGCGGACATTCACTTTTACATCAACAGCCCCGGTGGTTCGATCACTGCCGGGATGGCGATTTACGACACCATGCAGTACATCAGCTGCGACGTCGCCACCTACTGCATCGGCCAGGCAGCCAGCATGGGCGCGGTCCTGCTGACGGCTGGAACCCCCGGCAAACGTAACGCTTTGCCAAACGCGCGAATTATGATTCATCAGCCGCTTGCCGGTATGGAGGGGACGGCGACGGAACTTGAGATTCACGCCAAAGAGGTGCTGCGGATCAAGCGACGTATGAACGAGATTCTGCTGAAGCATACCGGCCAGACTCTGGAAAAGATCGAAGACGATACAGATCGAGACAACTTCATGTCTGCCGAAGAGGCCAAGCACTACAACCTCATCGACAACGTGCTCGAGCGGCTCGGCTGACCAGATTTGTCCGCTCCGCAGACTTTGACCGGGAACGGTTCGGTGACCTGCGGAGCGAAGGGTAACCTGTCGATCAAACATGACTGACTTGCTGAAAGCGGCTTTGCGGAGATTCTGCAAAGCCGCTTTTCGTTCAGAAAAAGGGGTCAGGAACCAATAGTGCGAAGCACCCTCCGGGCCGTTAGGCTATTGGATCCTGACCCCTTTTTCTGAACAACGAACCAATCGTGCGAAGCCCCCTGTGGGCCTTTAGGCTATTGGATCCTGACGTCTTTTTCTGAATGTCAACGACCAGTGGGTGTGCGAGCGGCGATCAAACTTGCCCCCCCGGGGGCACGGCAGTGCAGAGCATGGAGCATGTCGACACATGCGGAACATAAAACTCATTGGTTTGTCGAGTGTCCAGTTGAACGGCCGCATGTTTTTCAGGAATGCCCTGACCATGGCCCGGGTGCTGTTCGCCAGCGTTTTACTACTGCTGGTGATATCTCACGGAACTGCGCGCAGCGATGAGACCACGTCGCCTGCAGCACCTGCGATCGTCGAACATCGTGGACTGACGGCTGAGAAGCTGGACGAGTTTCTGCGGTCGCTGCCCGGGTCCGGTGAGATTGTCCAGTCATTGACCTCGCGCCTTTCTCGAGGCCAGCAGGTCTTCGACGTGGGAGTCACTGAAAACCCGGACGGGGCCGCGTGGATGGTGCACGTCAATCTCTCAAAGCAGGAGTTTGAGAAGAAGCAGGCGGAATACGCAGCTGATGGCTTTGAGTTGATTTGTGAGCAGGGTCAGGGGACTGGTCGTACGCGATTGTATCTGGGCGTCTGGAAACAGCGGGAGCATATTGCCGAGGATTTGAGAATTCCCGAGGGGCCTCTACCGATTCATGGCGAACTGGGGCGGGACATGGAACCGCTGAACAACCTGATCCAGGACGTCCTGCAGGAAGGCCATCTTCCGGGTGCCGTGATCGCGGTCGCGAAGAAAGACAAGGTGGTGTACGAACGCTCCTTCGGATACGCCGACGTGGATCTTGCTACAGCCATGAAACCGGACTCCGTGATGAGGATTGCGAGTCTGTCAAAACCATTGACGGCGGTTGCCATTCTGCTGCTGATTCAGGAGGATCGACTGACCCTTGATTCTCCATTGCTGCCGATCCTTGCGCGTCACTCCGAAGACTTTGACACACAGCGGGCGATTGAAAAAGACGAGCGCTGGGGCCGGGTGACGATTCGACATCTGTTGCAGCACACAGCGGGATTTGACCGTGAAGCATCCGGCGACACCATGTTTGAATTGATCAGGATTGGAGAGGCATTGGAATTGCGGCGGAACGTTCAAATCCCGGATGTCATCCGCTATCAACTGATGCAACCGCTGGACTTTGAACCGGGCAGCCGGTTCTGTTACAGCAATATCGGTTACTGCCTTCTCGGACGCGTCGTTGAAGTGGTCTCAGGTGTGGACTACGACGAGTTTGTCACAAGACGAATACTGACACCGGTCGGCATGTCAAAGACTCGACTGGGGCGAACGCGTTGGGAGGATCGAGCCGATGATGAAGTTCGGTATCACACACAGACACGTCGCAAAATGCCGCTGGTCATGAACATCGTGAACAGGCAACGATCGCGTGAGATTGAAATGGTGGAAGCGCCCTATGGGCAGTGGGATCTGGAACTGATGGACGCACACGGGGGCTGGACATCTACCGCCGCGGACCTGGTGAAATTTCTGATAGCGCTGGAATCGACATCGGCAGCTCTGTTGCATGCTCAGGGCGTTACAGGCATGCAGGTTCCACCGGGGCTGGAAAGTGATCAGCAGGCGGCCGTCTGGTATGGCCTTGGCTGGAACATTCGCGCGTTGCCAGGCCGATCTGGCCGCAACTACTGGCACACCGGACTGCTCAGCGGGACATCGACACTGCTGGTGCACCGCTGGGACGACTGCAGCTGGGCTGTCCTGTTCAATTGCGACCGGACGAGCGATGGTCGCACCGCGTCAGAAGTGATTGACGGGCCACTGCATGCCGCGGTTTCCGAATCGCTGACAGTAACCGGACAAGCTCCCTGACCGGAAATGCAAGGTGGATGGCCCTCGGATAGTGAAACGGTGTTAAGCCCGACGATCGTCGCGATTCGCTCCGTCGAAACGAACTTCCAGCGTTTTCACTGCCGAACCCGACACTCAAATCCCATTGCTCTATTGAGATCAAAACGCCCCGGGACTCCCGGTTTGCCGCCGTTTCACCACTTCTGGACGAACCTCAGGCGGGTTCAGGGGGCGAATCGCTGGACGCCAGATGTCGCCGCTGACGGTCCGGTGACCGCGAAACCGCAGCTGTGCCGGATCCGGGAGCGGGAAGATTGAAGGGCCTCAGGAACTCCGGGCGATCACGTCGACCGGAGCGTGTGTAGTCGGCCCAGAGTGATTGAGCTGCGACGACGGGATCATTTTCCTGCTGCTCGGTAAGAAACTGGAAGACGCGTTCGAACAGACGAATCAAAGCGATGTTGTGACGACGTTGTTCTGTCTGAAACAACCATTCAGAAAACCTGAGGAATTCATGAAACGGGGAAACCGGGGGTCGCAGCAGTAGTCGCAGCGAATCTCTGAAGTTCCCGCTGTTTCCCACCAGATCCCAGAAGCGTGCAAACCTTCGAACTGACTGCAGCTGGTCGAATGACAGCAGTCGATGGCT
>JBDKIW010000488.1:0-7493 GCA_039796955.1 Planctomycetota bacterium | reverse complement strand
TTCTGAATTCCGGACGTGGCGAACTGGCCGAATTCGACCTGCACGTGCGTAAGCTGCGACCGCTCTGCCGTTTTCCGGGCTTTGCACGCGGCCTTGTCCTGCACCAGGACTACGCGTTTGTCGGGCTGTCTTCGCACCCGGATCCCGGACTGCTGGCCAACTCCCCCGTGGCCGACATGTCCACGTCCCTCTGCTGCGGAATTGCCATCATCCACCTGCCGACCGGACGTTGTCACGGCCAACTGGAATTTGATGCGGGGGTACAGGAAGTGCTCTCCCTGGAACTGCTGCAAACTTCCATTCCCCGTGTCCGGTAACGTGTGCCTGACCATGATGTCCCAGGGTGATGCCACAGGGACGGGCAAAAAGCAGGCACGGCACGCAAATCAACAGAGTTGATTGATGCGTAGAACATTGGCGATTTTCCCGAGGGACGTTGTGTCAGCGGCGGCAGGGAACAACAGCCGGAACGTTTCCACGGAGCGAAACGCGACGATGCAGAGATGCGTGCCATGCCTGCGGATCGTCCGTCCCCCAAGGCCCGGTTTTCGCCATCAGAAATCCGCGCGCACCAGATACACGCACCCCAGTCCCAGCATCACCGCGATGAAACCCAGGTTGCTGTACACCGCCGCCCACGGGTCGAATACAACACGACGCCCCTGCAGGTCGTCCGCTGTCGCTTGCGGCGGACCGCCCTCTTCGGCCGGAATGGGTACCGTTTTTTCCCCTGTGACCAGATAACGCACGGCATTGTCCAGATCACCGGGGCGCGGAAACGCCCGGTACAACGGCCGAACGACATAATCATAAGCATGAAATGGCCACGCAAGCATCCCCGCATAGGTTTGTTCCACCTCAGCCGTCCCGAGGTTAACCAGTTCGACACTTCTGCGGCGAGCTACGAGTAGTCTCTGGCCTTCCATCAGCCTCATGGACGTCACGACTCCTGCTGCATTGCCGACCCACGACTGCAGTGTCTGATTCACCGCGTCATAGAGCATCAATTCTCCACCATGAGTCAGAACGGCAGCCGTTCGCCCGTCTGCAGCAAACTCTACACGCCTCGGTTTGTCTCCGGCCGGAATCCGCCCCTCGAACACCTCGCCCATGGTGGCTCGGTCGTAAACCACCACTCGGCCATCCGCCAACGCAGTCAGAATCAGCTGTCCTCCGGTAGCCACCAGGGCGGCCTGTTTCTGCTCGAGGACACGTTGCCCCGACTGTGAATAGGTACCATCTTCCCGGCGGCCGAATACCGTCAGCGTACCTCGGTCCCAGGCGACAAATGAGTCGTCGCCGGAATTAAAGGCAACGGTCGCATCCGAACGCAGAGACTGCCGACGTTCCGGAGTGGCATTTCTGAACGCCTGACTGGATCCCGACGGAATGACGTTACCCAACAGACCGCGAAGCCACGTGCGTGCGTTGCGTTGCCCTTCCGGAACACCCGTAAACACATAGATGTTTCTTGTCCCGGGCAGTACCAGGTCGCCATTCCGGGCACGGAAGACGCCGAACACGGCTTCGGGCGTCTGACCTTCGGTTTCCCGTTCAAATTTCAGTTCGGAGGCTCCCCGAATCAATGTTGCAGGGCCAGCCTGATTGAAGCGAGAGAATTCATGCTGCAGGGTATGCACAGTCGAGCCATCCGCGGAAACCAGCAATCGCGGCTTCATCGCCGGACGCAACACTCCAAGGGATGCCAGTGGGTTTGAGGACTGCTGCTCCATGATCGACTGCCAGTCCCTTGCGGCCTCATTCCACCGCAGAATCGCCCCTGTGCCGTCTATGCTGAACACCTCGTTCCCGGCAACGGCCACATCTTCCAGACTCTGCCCTGGCAGATACCTCTGCGTCATGAACAGATTGACGACACCCGCAGTCGTCTGCACCACCCAGAAAATCACCACGACGATCAGACTAACGATCGGATTCCGCCAGATGGCCCCCGAAAGTGCGCTTACCGAGTAATAGATAGCGAACAGAAAGACGTACAGGGGTATACACCAGAGTAACTCGGGCTTCCAGAGACTGAATCTGAGCCATAGCAGCAGCCATGTCCCTGTGACCAGCAAAGCAGCACACAGAAGTGTGAACAGGCAGCCGCCGAAAAATCGAGTAATGTACAGCGTCACTCGGCGGACGGGTTTACTGAGCAACAGCGAGATTTCCCCCGGCTCAAACGTGCGCGGAATAATTGAGGCTGTTACCAGCAGCGAGCTGAACACACCAAAGAATCCCAGAAACACCGACAGTACGCCGATAATGATCTCATTAATCAGGGCATCTACCCGGTCCGGCGGCAATCGCAGCGGCCCGAACATCGTCAATGTCCCGTATGACAACACCAGCGACTTATCGTCCTGAATATCAATCGACTCAGGAAATGCCGCCGCCAGTCGCCGCAGATTTCGCGTTGCACGAGTGTCAGTATCCAGAGACTCAGCATCGGGGTCCCGCAGCTCCGCAGCCACTTCCGCCGCCAGCCAGCGTTCAGAATTCCAGCCAGCGGGATCATAAAAGTCCACTCGAAGCAACAGACGATTCACGACATCCAGCACCTGGGACTGCAATCGCTGCACCTGTCGGCTTCCCTCCGGCTTTGCCGCCAGCCATTCCTGCAGTTGTTCCCGCTGGACATTGCTGAGTTTCTGATACAGGTGCGTAGCCGGACCGTTTTTCTCGACAGAGCCCTGCTGCAGTGCCTTCAGAAAGGCTTCCAGATCTGCCAGTTCGTAGGGACGCAGTCTGGTGCTTGGTACAGACTTCAATCCCACCGGCGCCAGCGCCATCAGCACCAGCAGAATGCCTCCGAGAGCGATCCACAGCACACGGGATGCAGCGGCCTCGCGGAAGGAGTCCCTCAGAATTGCCAGAATTGCCCTCATCGCGCTGCCTCTTCCACCAGATCCATAAACACTTCCTCCAGCGTCCGCTCCCGACGTGCCATGCGGAATACACTGACCTGTGCAGCACGCAACGCATCCAGCATCTGATCAATCTCAGTCTGCTGCGTTGCCCGCACTTCCACTTCACAAGCTTCCGAGGTCACATCCCGAATCGCGGCGGCTGGCCACCTCTGAAAAGCACGCTCGACCGATTCCCGGCTTCCCAGCAATTGAAACTGCATAGGTGCGTCACTAAGCGTTCGCGTCAGTTCCTGCACGCTGCCCGTCTTCAACACGGACCCGCGGTTCAGGATCGCCACACGATCACAGACCAGCTCAATCTCCTGCAGCAGATGACTGTTCAGGAACACCGTATGTCCCTGTGAAGCCAACTGCTTCAGGACTTCACGGATCTCACGCCGCCCGACCGGATCCACACCGTCGGTGGGTTCGTCCAGCACAATCAACCGAGGACGATGCAGCATCGCCTGTGCCAGCCCGAGTCGCTGCAACATGCCTTTGGAATAGCCCGCGACGCGCTCTCGTTCCCGTCCTCGCAGGCCGACGGTTTCCAGCAGTCGTGGACTGGCGGCACGAATCGCCGACAGAGACATACCGCTCAGACTGCCGTAGTACTCAAGGGCCGTGTTGGCCGTCAGATGGCGCGGCAAACGATGATTCTCGGGCAGGTAGCCAATCTCACGCCGCGCCGCCATTGAGCCCGCCGGCGATCCCAGAACAGTGGCCACCCCGGAGCTCCGCGAAATAATCCCCAGCAGGATCTTGATCAAGGTTGTCTTGCCGGCACCGTTGGGCCCGAGAAGCCCGTAAATTGAGCCGGCCGGAACCTGCAGGGACACATTTTTCAGAGCCTGAAATGACTTGCGACGCAGCAGGCCGCTGCGGTAAATCTTGCTCAGGTTCTGCGATTCAATCACCAGCGATGAATCCACACTCATCATCCCCCTCTCACATTGTACCCACGATCCATTGCACACCCACACGAACACCAGCGGTCGACTTGCCCTGTGGAGGTCGCGTTGGTTCGTCCGTCGAGACCGTCAGCCGGTCGCCGGCTCCGTACTCAATTCCAAGTGACCACCACAGTGTCGACACACCACCTTGTGTCCGAGATATTTTAATCCGGCCCGGATTTCCTGCTGACAATGCACACATGGCATGTAGGCCGCCAGAACAGTGACACCGGCATCGTAAAGAAATGGCTGATCACAGTGCTTGCATTGGACTCTCATACCCCGATATTTGGCGTGAATTCGTAATTCCTGACGGCACCCCGGACAGGACACATAATGACCGCGCGGCGAGGCCGTTGGTAACGTCGGCAACTCCGGCAGTGCAAAGAATGCCGGGATCTCAATACTGTCCTCCGATAGCTCGGAATTCAGCAGCGCACGGCACGTCTGACAATGAATCACTCGCGGAGGCATGTCGTCTCCGCACTGCGGACAGGGGCCACCCGGCCATGCTCCGTTCATGCATCGTTCTCCTTACAATCTCCAGCAGAATCATTCATCGAAACCTCACAGGCCGGAATTGCGGCCACCGAGGCCCCGGAGTCTCCTGCGGGGCGTTTACCAGCTTACTTTGCCCGTAATGCAAGCACCTTGTGAAACGTGTGAAAATACAAATGTCCATTGGCCACCGCCGGTGTCGAATGACAGTCATCTCCCAGCGACGTCCGTCCCAATTCCCTGAACTCAGGCCCCGCCTGAACAACCACAACCGTCCCATCCTCCGTGACGCAGTAAAGTCGATCCTCGATGCAGATGGGCGAACCACTGAAGGCTCCGTCAATCCGCTCCGACCAGACTTCCCGGCCCGTGGGCAGTTCAAGACAGACCAGAATCCCCTTGTCTCCCCAGAGAAACAGCAGTCCCTGCCGGGAAATCAATCCCGGCACATAGGGCAGCATTGTCTTCCGTTCAAAGACCGTCCGCTGGTCGGCACTGATCTGCGAATCTGTGCGTAAGGCGGCGAAGTATTTGCCGTTACCACCTTCTCCACACGTCGCGAACACAAGTCCCTCGGACACAATCGGCGATGCCACGGTCCGCATCGGCAGTTTCGGAGTCTGCCAGTTCAATTTGCCGGTCGAAAGGTCCAGCCCGCTCACTCCCGAAGATTCACTGATGCAGATCAATTGCTGCCCGCCCCTGCCATCCGGGGCAACAACCGGCGTGGAATACGACGTTTTGCCCGGCGTCCGTTCTGTAGACCACACCGTGCTGCCAGTCTTCGCATCGAGGGCCAGAATCGAACTTGGCCCCACCTGATCATTTGCGATCAGCACCAGTCCATCATGCATGATCGGCGAGACGCCAAGCCCATGCTCGCTTTCGTAACTTCCCAGGTCGCGTTCCCACAGTTCACGCCCGTTGATGTCCCATGCCTTTGCAAGCTGTCGCTGGCCATCCGCAAACAACGCACAAACCACACTGCCATCGGTGGCTGGCGTGCTGGACGCCCAACTGTTCTTCATGTGCTTGTGGCTCTCTCCCATCTGCACCACAGCCTGCCACTGTTCTGCTCCCGTGTCCGCATTCAGGCAATGCAGAGTCCGCTGCAGACCGCCGTCTGTCGCGGTGGTGACGAACAGGGTCTTTCCCCAGACAACCGGCGATGAATGCCCGATCTGCGGAAGTTCTGTCGTCCACGCGAGGTCTGAGGCGGTCCACGTGGTCGGAATTCCGGTTTGGGAACTGATCCCGGAACCATTCTCACCGCGAAATCTCGGCCAGTTTTCCTGACCATTCGCCACCGCACCGCAAAACAAAACAAGCATCAGCACGCGATTCATCATGAAGATCTTTCCGATTTTCCTGAGCAGGCACGGTGGAGATTCGTTTGCAGACAGTGAACCTTAAGATTTTTTTGGCGAATTGCACGTCCGATCGCGTTCCGGCCGCACAGACTTCGAAACTTGTCGACGGCTGCAGCGTTGAGGCGAATCGGGGGACTTCTCGGGGCCCGGAGCGCAGGCGGATTGATGTTTCAGATGGCTTCGAAGGCCGTTTTTGGCCGGAAATCCCGCCAGTCCGTCCCGAATCCACGCCGAAATTACTGGAAAGCGGCCGGACTCGTGGCACACTTGAAGTCACGGAGGCCGGAAACTGTCCGCGTCGGGCCTGGCTGTACGCTGCTCCCAACCGGTTGGCTCATGGCCGCAACAGACCTCCTGAATTCCGCCGAAAGCTCACCATGACTCGCCGAAAACGGCCGCCCGAAGGTCGAACTTTTGCCGCGGCGTCGTTCCGTGACCCCGGCTCGTGGCTGAATGCGTTCCTGAATTATCTCGATGCCGAATGCGGGATGGCCAAAAACACGGTCGACGCGTACCGTCGGGACCTGGATCGCTTCTTCACCTGGAATCGCAATCATGCCAAAGCCGGTGTGCATGATGTCACCGTGCCCGTGATCACCTCGTTCCTTGAATTCCTGCAGTCGCTGGATCTCGCGGCCAGCAGCATCGGGCGAAATCTGGTTGCCATCCGGATGTTTTTTCGCTTCCTGATGCTGGAGGGCGTGGTTGCCGAAAGCACCGTAGATCTGGTCAGTTCCCCGAAACTCTGGGAACGCCTGCCCAAAGTCCTCAGTCCGGAAATGGTTGACTCCCTGCTGGTCTCGCCGCTGACTGCCGTCGATCGCTATGCGCTCCGCGATCGCGCGATGCTGGCACTGATGTATGCCACGGGCTGTCGCGTCTCGGAGGTCGCGGACTTGAAACTGTCCGATGTCGCGTTTGAGGACCGCTATTGTCGGTGCACCGGCAAGGGCAATAAGCAACGGATGGTCTCTCTGAATCCGGTGGCAATTGACGCCATCCGTCGCTACCTGGAAGCCGAGCGTCCGGCGCTGGTCACCGTGGCGGGCCAGGATCATGGCTGGTTGTTTCTTTCACGCAGCGGCCGCCGGATTAATCGGGAATCGGTCTGGGCGCTGATTCAGCGGTATGCGCAACGAGTCGGTTGCGGGGATGTCAGCCCCCACACACTGCGACATAGTTTTGCCACGCATCTGCTGGCTGGCGGCGCCGACATCCGCGCACTCCAGGAAATGCTTGGCCATTCCAGCATCCGCACCACGCAGGTCTACACCCACGTGGAACACAGCCGATTGAAGGCCGTGCATCGACAATGCCATCCGCGCGGTTAATTGCTTCACCGACAGGTTCAGCCGAACGGATCAGGTGACCGAGTCAGCATCGCTCTGCAGATCACTGGCGGAGCTATTCCCTTCCGTTGCGTGCAGTTCGACCCAGCGTCGCCACGCATAGCTCCATTCCATCCACATCCGCATCACCGACCAGAGCAAACGCATGCGTTCCAGCTGATCAGCCGGCAGGCGTGTCTGCATGGCCTGCGCCTCACGGGCCGCCATATCCAGCCCCCACCGACGGGCCAGCAGCCGGCACAGGGTGTCAGCGTTCAGTCGCAGTTCCGGATCGTCTTCTTCGAAGTCATCAAATGCCGGGGCCGCCGTGTCATCGGGAATCAGTTGCTGCTGCCATGCCTGCACGAAACAGGCGAACAGTCGCCCACGATACGGTTCCACTTCAAGCGGCCGAGTTTCTGCCTGAGCCTC
>JBDKIW010000487.1:0-9929 GCA_039796955.1 Planctomycetota bacterium | reverse complement strand
TCAAAGCATCTTTATCGCCGCGGGCAAACTTATCATACGGAGTCTGATCAGACACCAGCGTCGACTCGTACATCATGATCGCCAACCCCCAGAACATGGAGAAATTGGCTTCCATCTGCGTGTAGCCGTCACTGGTCTTCGCTGTGCCGGACCACCATTCAGGAAGAAACGCCTCACGAATCAACTTTGCATAGGCGGCCTGCGATAAGTCCAGGCCTCGCCCTGAAGCATCCCGATAGACGCCCAGAACACTGTCATCTGCCGCGACCATCTGCTGCGACAGAGGCTGCAGACTGAGCATTTTGCGGCCAAGTGCAGCGAAGGTTCGACCATTCCAGGCCATTTCAACGTCGCTGTTCGGTGGGCCCACAGCCTGTGATGCGAGGGCTGCGTTGTCCAGCTGAATTTTTACGGGCTGGATCTCTCCCGCGGCATTCGCCTTCAGGACATAAGCATTCGGATCCAGTTCACCAAACGGATTCACGCCGTTGAAGTACCGATTCGCTCGACCATCCCAGAATGAACGATCGAAGTAGACGGCGTTTACTGATGTGGGTGCATTGCGGCCGGTGACCTGTCGAACATCCGCGTTATCAGCACTAAATGTCGGACTCAGAACGAACTTGCCTTCGTCCCGCGAACTTCCGGATTTAATCTCGACAAAATCTTCGGACACCACCCCCTGCGAACCAGTCACCTCCCGGCGATCCTCGATCACCGGATTTGAGGTCTTGTCACCTGGAATCGTGGGATCCCGGAATTTGTGAAACGGAAAGTCTGAGCTCTTCAGAGCCTTATTGACACCGCGAAACAATGAGCCGGAACTTCCGGGATTGACGGTGTTTACAGTACGAACATCCGCTCCCGCGTGCCAGTGGCAGGTGGCACATGCCGTTCGCCCATCACTACCAACCTGCATGTCCCAGAACAGGGCCTTGCCCAGAGCGATTGCCTTGTCCCGATTCTGCACAAACTCAGACAGGTTCGGCGGCAGAGGTACCGGAATGGAATCCAGCGCTCCCGGCGGAGTCAACGGAGACAGCAGTTCCACCTGAGAAATCACAGGGCCGTCCGGGATGCCCTCAGTGGTCGATGCAAACCGAAGTCCGACAACGTCCTGCTGCGCGACAAAGTCAATGGTCTTTTCTTCCCACTGCATGTTCGTCCGCGACCACGACGTCGGCTTGTTCATTACAAACGAAGCCTTCTCGTTGCCGAAAAACACCGACAAGGCCCGCGGCCTGCCGGGGAATGTTGTCCAGTTTCCGGACATCTGAAACCGGATGCGATATTTGACCCCGGCCTTCACATTGATGGATTGGTACAAGGACCCGGAACGCGTCCCATTCAGGTCAACGGCGTTGCCAAACCCATCCTTTACTGCAAAGTCATTGATGTGCAATGCCACATCGCCAAGATCCACGGTCCACGCACCAAACTTGCCTGGTGCCCGCACCGTCGAAACTCGAGAACGGAAGGCGGACTCAGCAAAAAAACTATCTCTGGCTATGTTCCCAAAGCCAGCGGACGGATCCAGTGAGATAAACTCGTCCAGCAGGCCCTCCTGCTCGACACCCCCAGCCAGAGCATCTGCATTCCGGGGGGCCAGCGCATTGACTGGTTCAATCTCGGCAATTCCCACAACGTCCTGACCAACAGTTTCCACTCCTGTGGTCAGTATTGCCGCGGCGGCCGCCAGCGGTTGCACCCATCGGCCAAGCAGATGCCGCCAGGGGCCCCACTCGAAGGCCGTGCGGACGGTCCCGACGGCCTTCAACACTACAGCTCCATGCCGTTTCGCTGCACCCTCCACTGGCGCACTCATTCGCGCACGTTCCGGTTTCAGCATGAGAAAATCACTTTTCGTTTCAAGGAATCATTTCCTGAGCCAGGAAATACAAAAGCCGAGTTCCTGCAGAAACTCCGGGGAATGAGCACTCGGCGGCCCCTTGAACTACAGAGCTGAAGGCTTTTTCCGACACCGCATCATCCCGAAGAATGAAGCTCGTCAGTAATCTCACTTCGCGGCTTTTGCAGGTGACCGCAGACTCTGTTGGCGCGGAATTTGCGCCGGGACCCGAGGACGATGTTGGCAAACGCGATTCCGATTGGATGAAAACCCCAACAGCTCGAATTTGTCCGGAAACACCATCTCAAATGCATGTCGCATCACGTCAACCAAGCCATGAGAACCGCTACCAACAGCCTAACCGTTACAACCCAACGCAAGTTTCCGCATTCCACAACGGTCTGGCCACGGCCCGGACATATCACAGATCAGGGTTCGTCAAGAAAAATAAACCTTGACATTGACAGTTTGATGCCAAAACGATGCATATCGGCCCCGCCCTACTGACCGTGTAAATCTGCCACTTTGCTCATTAAAAGATGAGATTATCCGGAGAAAACATGAGCCTCGCCTTTTTGTTCTCTGGATCAGCCTCGCCGAGATTCGCGAGATCTCAGGGTGGTCAGAGATTGCATGCCAAAAAACGCCCGCTGCCACGTGATTTCTGGTTATTCAGAACTCACCTGTGATGGATTTCTGCGACGTTCGGTTGGAGGAGTTCCCAACTTCAGCGTTGGACCTCGCGCACCACAGTTTCCGGCCTCGAATGATCCACCAGCCACGCTCAGGCAAACCGTCTCGTACTCAGGCCCCGCGGGGGCAGGGAATGGGCAAGTCGCTCCGCCCGGAAACGATCATGCGAGGGAACCCCGAGTTTCACCTGATCGCCCTGCCCGTGCGGTTCAATGGCATCTGGCACCACACACCAGCAGAGCCGGAACCGACTGATCTCCACGGACCGTCTGTTGCCCTGAACATATCGGACTCAGAAATCCAACCAGGACGAGACTAAAAACTCGTTCGCTCACGCTTACTTCGCACGGTACTCGTGCCGGAACTTCAATAAAAGTCTCAAAACTTCTGATTTTATTTCATTTCACGTTTGGATTGTGACGATCAGCGAAACTGGTGGGTTTTTTCCTTCAGGGAACTCCCCCGCTGGATTTCCGGCAGATTCCGCCGATGAAGTCGAACACCCCCTGTAATTCTGTGCCCCGGGAGCATGTTGATTCCTGATCACAGCAACTTCCGTTCTGAATGACCATCCCGGCCACTCAGGATGACATCTCAAGGTCACATCGTGGACAAGCCAAAGTTGCCGCTTCAGATTCCAATGACCCTCGTATTGCTGCTGGGGCAATTGCTCCCGGCGCAGGACGGCGTCGCACGACCTTCGTCGTCGCATCGAGGTGGTCACAGTCTGATCTCCCGGAATAACCGACACGTTGTCTCCGGCATGCCAGTTCGCCAGGCTTCTCAGACGCAGTTTTCTGAGCAACCGCCGATAGACATCCCCCCGGCAGAGTTTTCACCACCGGTGCAGATCGAACGCGCCCGGGACTCGTTTCGAAATCAGGACGTCGACCCGAATTCGTCAGCGGACTTTTCGAACGCCCCAAAGCTGACTCCGATTGAATCACACCGCTGGACCTTCAATTTCCAGAACGCCACATGGCTGCTGGTGCTGCGTGCCTATGCCAAAGAATTCGGCCTGGCACTGCAGATCTCCACTGAAACCGACGGCCTGTTTTCTTACTACGACGAGAAGCCTCTGAATGCCACGGAAACGCTGGATATCCTGAACGATGCCCTGCTCGCCAGTGGACGAATTCTGATTCGTGATCAACAGCGACTGACGCTGGTCAATGCCACGGAAGAGATTCCGGGCAATATCGTCCCGTTTGTTTCCATTCATCACATAGACACTCTGGGGCGCAACGAACTGGCCACTGTCGCGATTCCACTGCGAGGACCGGATGCGGAACAGACCATTGCCGAGATTGGTCAGCTGCAGAGCACGCTTGGTCAGGTTCGCGTGCTGACAAGCGCTGGTCGTGTGGTTGTCACAGACACCGGCAGCTACCTGCGGCGAATGCGAGACCTGCTGCTTGGATCCGGCCTGGCTGCGGGCGATCAGCATGCTCATGTCTATCAGCTGAAAAATGCACGAGCAGAAGATGTGGCAAAAGCGATTACTGATTTTCTGAATGCGGGTTCCTCAGCTGGCGCGACGGGTGATCCTGCCGCAGGTTCGGCCAACGGAACACCAGCGGGGCAGCGCGTGGTGTCAGAGAAAAATACCAACAGCCTGCTGGTGCGCGGCACCAGTGAAGAGCTGGCAACGATTGAACGGCTGGTGGCCGAGCTCGATCGCGCCCCACGCGAAGTTCTGGTTCAGGCACTCCTGGTCGAGGTCGAGCTGGGAAATGTCAACGAGCTGGGTGTCGAGATGGGGTTTCAGGATTCCGTGCTGTTTGACCGCAGCGTAGTGGATAAACTGGTCACCGTAACACAGACCACGACAGCGCCTAACGGCACTCAAACAACGAACCAGAATATCATTTCGCAAACCGCCGCTCCGGGGTTCAACTTTATGGGACAGCCGCCGGGGAACAACGTCGCCGCAAACCCGGGGAGAGTTGCTCCGCAGGGACTGTCCTCCTTCGGTATGGGGCGAGTCAACGGAGACCTCGGTTTTGGCGGTCTTGTGCTCTCTGCCGGTTCAGAATCCGTCAATGTGCTGCTCAGAGCTCTGGACGCCAATTTCAACATCGAAGTACTCAGCCGCCCACAGGTCCGCTCTGTCGAAAATCACGAAGCCTTCATTCAGATTGGTCAGCAGGTGCCTGTTGTCGACGGTGTGTCTCTGACACCGGTCGGCAGTGCCAACCCACAGATTCGACAGGACAAAGCCGGCATCATTCTGAAAGTTATTCCCCGCATCAGCCCTGACGCACGAGTCCAGCTGGATGTGGAGGCCGAAAAAAGCTCGTTCAATCTCACACCAGGGTCCGGCGTACCGATTTTTACGGACGCCACCAATGGCAATGTGATCGAGGCCCCGATTAAGGACCTCACGACAGCCCAGACAACCGTCAGTGTCCAGTCCGGCCATACAATCGTGCTGGGTGGCATGATTACCAACGATCAGACCACGGCAACACGCAAATTACCGTGGTTGGGCGACATCCCGATCCTCGGTCGATTGTTTCGATACGACTATAATCGACTGAAGCGTAAGGAGCTGTTGGTGTTCCTTACTCCGACAGTCCTTGAAGACGATGCACATGTAGAAGGTCTTCAGCAGCGGGAAATCGATCGCATCCATCTGCCAGCGGAAGCGTGGAATGTTCACGACTCTCTCGCGTCTCCCCAGGGAACAGGTGAACTGTATCCAGAGGACTCGCAGGAACTTCCTGAGTCGTATTCAGACGAGATGTCCCTCAATTCTCCGACCGACGACAGCGCCCCGGTAAACACGCGCACTGCGTCTCGAAGCAGCAACAGTGGGCCCAGGTCTTCAGGACACTCCATGCTGCAGGCCAGTCAATCGACTGCAGAACAGCCGCAACAGCCCGTACGAGCGGCTTCCGGCACCAACTCCAGATCCAATACGGCCGCGCCGGACCCGAAATCGTCCTGGCGTCAATCCGGCAACTATCGAGGCCCCGCCACACAGCCGGCAACCCCACCCGAACCACCAGAAAAACCGGCCAGGCGATCATGGAATCCCCTGCGATTTCAACGGAAACCCGAGGAACCCACAGCAGACGCAGCAGTGCAGCAGACCTCTGCGGTCGCCGCCGCACAGGCAGCCAGAGCGCCACGTAAACGTTGAACATCGCCACTCCGCACGGCTCGTCAATACGCATCGCTTCAGCAGCAGAGATTCGAACGTCCGCTGCCCATGCTGACAGTCATCCAGCGTGAGGATTCTGTTGGCAAAGGGCAACATATGTTGCGTCAGGACCACAGTGACTCAGCGTTACTGCGTCCGGGTACGCGCAAAAACTGAGGGTTTTCCGAATCTGTTTTCCTGCCTGACGACCTCAGTAAAACCGAGTTTTCACTTAGAAACACCTCTTTTCGCTCCATGTCTTCTCGCCTGCTGGCCCGCGCCGTGTAACTATCAGGAAGCCTGTGTCTCCGGAATCCCCCGTCTGCGGCACGATCACGCACTCCAGGAACGCGATGTGCAGTTCGTCTGAACAACGGTCGGCTGCGCCTGCGCAACGTGGAATGAATAACGCAGCCGACGAATGACTCGCAACTACTGAATGAGTCTGGTTTGGGCAACACACCTCCAGTATGAAACGCCTTTCGGAGCTGCACTGCGTGATTTCCGCTATCACTAAAACAGACAGTTCCAGCCCGTACAGCCAACTGGCTGCTCGGTTTGGCATGGAGTTTGTCGACCTTGAACAATTCCTCGTCGATACCAGCTTGCTGCAGACATTCCCCGGTCAGGATTTGTTTCGCGAGAAAATTCTGCCACTTCAGCGCGTCGGCAATCGAGTACAGGTTGCTGTCGCTGACCCACTGAATCTGGAAGCATTGCAGGATCTGACTGTCCGTACCGGACTCTACCTCGACCCCGTCCTCGCGCCGGAAGAACAGATCCAGCGGCACCTGAAAAATGCCCTCGGAGTCGGCGGCGGAACCGTCCATGAACTTGTCGCAATGTCGAAGGAGGAGATCGACTCGCTGCAGGCCGCCGCAGGCGACGAAATCGGCGATGCCTCCCAGGCCTCTTCAGTAGTCAAGCTGGTGAATGAGCTGATCATGGAGGCGATCGAACAGAAGGCCAGCGACATTCATATCGAGCCGGAAGACGATGATCTCGCCGTCCGTTTTCGCGTCGACGGTATGCTGCAGATCCAGCCGATGCCGGCAGAGATTCAGAGATTCCGAGCCGCGATCGTCAGCCGACTCAAGATCATGGCCAAAATGAACATTGCAGAAAAACGTCTGCCGCAGGACGGACGCATTCGACTAACGATTCGTGGCCACGAAGTCGATATCCGCGTTTCTGTCATCCCCATGCTGCATGGGGAGGGCGTCGTGATGCGACTGCTGGACAAGTCGCGAGCCTCGCTCAGTCTGGATTCCGTACGCTTCCCTGAAGAACTTCGCCGGCACTGGCAGACTCTGATACGTCGTCCGCATGGCCTGATTCTGGTCACCGGCCCCACCGGCAGTGGAAAGACGACAACACTCTACAGTTCACTCTGCGATATCCGTCGCCCCGATCTCAAGATCATCACGATCGAGGATCCGGTCGAGTACAATCTGAAACAGATCAGCCAGATACAGGTGCAGTCTCAGATCGGACTCACCTTCGCCGCCGGCCTTCGCAGTGTCCTGCGTCATGACCCCGATGTCGTGCTCATCGGCGAAGTACGAGATGCCGAAACGGCGGTCAGCGCGATTCAGGCGTCCATGACGGGCCACCTCGTCTTCAGCACGATTCACACCAATGACGCTGCGGGGACCTTCACGCGCCTGATTGACATGGGTATTGAACCGTACCTCGTGGCCAGCACACTTCAGGGCGTACTGGCCCAGCGACTTGTGCGTCGTCTTTGCCGCCACTGTCGCATGGAATATCTTCCGGAAACAGATCAGCTGCCATCTGACTGTCTACTTCCGAGCTCGCAGAAACTCTGGAAGGCGAGCGGCTGTCGTGAATGTCGCGGCTCCGGGTATTCCGGTCGAATTGCAATCTTCGAACTGCTGATCACCAGCAGTCGGATTCGAGCCCTCTGCATGCAGCAGTCTGACTCTACTGAAATTCAGGCAGAAGCCGTGCGACAGGGAATGCAAACCCTGCGGCAAAACGGCTGGCAGCGAGTTCTTGCGGGTGACACATCGCTGGATGAACTGATCCGCGTCTGCCCGCTGGAAACTGAAAATCAGTAGTCGACTCAGTCGCGGCCGACATCACCCGATACTTTTTCCCAGCGCAGTCCAACAGAGTCTGCCGTAAGAATCGGAAGATCCTGAAACAGCAGCATCCGCGGCTGCGGATCCGTGCAGTCCACCAGAAAACGAATCGCCGCGACAGGACGCTCACCTTCTATCTGACCAATCGCGATCCCGCTGTAGACGCTGCCCCCGACTGTGATATACGGAGCCATCGCCCGATATTCACCAGTCGCCACCAGACCTCGATTCAACAGCCACGCCGTGGACCTGAATTCCCGTTTGCCGCGATCCTCATAGGCCGGCTGCAGAGAATGAATCGCACGCGCCAGCGAAGAACTCACGCCGGGTATCGAAGCCAGTACCTCTTCAGAAGCTGAATTGATATCAATTCGCCCGTAAATGGCCCGATCCATGGTGATACAAAACACTTCCTCCAGTTCCGGCAGCATCCGACTGATCGTCGCGGCATCAGCGGCCCATGGAGACTGCAGTACGCGATCCTTTCCCTCAACAGTCACACGCACCTGACCACCAAAGAGATCCACAATCGAACGAAACTCAAAGGAAGGATTTCCATCCAGTACCAATCCGCCACGAGAATATTCATGCACGGCCACGTTCTTCTTTGGCTGATTCAATAGCCCCAACTGTATCTTCAATCGCTCATTGGCGTTCTCCAGCCGCTCCATCAGCCGCAACCGCTGGTCCTCCCCTTCATCTGGTCTGATGTCGTCAAGCCAGGTGATCCCATGCAACCGACCGGCCACGATGAACAACGCCACCTCAGCCCCCAGCCGCGGCAGAATCTGATCGTACAACTTCGCCAGCTCCGTGGAATTCAGATGAATCCGGGGCTTACCCTCTGGACTGGCCTGCGACTCCGCACTCACCAGCGTCAGATAACCCGCAATCCCGGTCTGCAGCACGCCATCCTGATTGTCATCCGGTTCCTGCAGGCCACCGTCATCTTCTTCAGGATCCAGAATTCCATTCTGATTCTGATCTTCTCCAAACAGGATCGCTGCCGTCATTCCTCGCACCGATAACAATTCGGACAGGTCTTCGCACATGGCATTTCGTGGAATACGCGGAGTCGCCTGAGCGAGGTACCACTCCGCCTCAGCACCAAACTCCGACGGCTCATTGTCTTCATCAATCCAGTCCAGCAGCGAATCCGCGAGGGGAACTGTCATTCCGGGGATCACCGTCAATCGGCGACGTGCCTGCGGACGCCGAGTGGCCTTGAGCGGCAACGATCTGAGATTCAGCTTTGAAGACTCATTCAACCAGCCAAATTCAGGTTCCATATTCCGACCCGTCGGCAGTTTCCGCAACAGCGTCAGACGACCGGACTCGCCGTCCGCCAGCGGTATTGCCACCGAGGTCTTTCGCATTTCACGCCTCGGTTTCTGCAAATCCGCAACAGCAAGTTCCACAGCGGATTCCGCCAGCTGACGCCGCTTCAGGTGCTGCAGCCCCATTTTTGTCGCCCCGAATTCCGTCACCATCAGCGAGGAAAAGGAGTACACGGCAAAACTCAGCAGTGCCACAACCACCAGCACAAGCAACAGCACAAAGCCGCGTCGAGAGTCCGCAGCGGCGGCCAAAGTCCGGTTAGAGCATCGCTGCATCTCACTGCTCCGCCGCTGGAATGGTGATGATGAAGACCTCCGACGGAATGCCTTCCGTCCATTGTACCCGACACTCCACCGCCAGCGGCAGACGCTGGAGTTCTTCACTGTTCCAGCGACTGACCCAGCGATCACCGTCGAGGTAACGGAATGACACCGATCGCACGCGATCAGAAATCCGGATCTCTGTCACACTCGGATCTTCCGCCATCGCGGAGGAAACCCAGGGCACGATCCGTCGGATCAGCGCCGGAGCATCCTGCGCCCTGACAAGCGACGTCGTAACAGCTCGGTCATCCCGAAAACCCAGAACTCCACGTAACGCCTGACCATTTGACCAGACAATATGGGCAGCTTCGTCGCCATACTCCTGTGTGTTCGGAAATCTGTGACTGGTCCTCGTGGAAAACACCGCCAGCCACGTGGCCTCCCCCACAAGACTTACCGGATGTGCCGCAATCGCCTGGTCAGGGATCGTCAGCAATTCCTGCGAAGCCAGCACTCGTTCGTCACCCCCACTGAAC
>JBDKIW010000486.1:0-3465 GCA_039796955.1 Planctomycetota bacterium | reverse complement strand
GCCACACGGCCTGAGTATCGGCGGGGGATTTGATGGAGGGATTCATCTGAATCAGTGATCCCAGTCGCGCGTAGTCGTCGGTGCTGAAGAACAGGTGATGCGGGCAGGCTTCCGCCGAGATCAGGGCACTGGTGTCCCTCAGAAAGGCCACTTCTTCCGCCGTGGAAACATGCAGCACATGAAACTGGTGACGGTGTCGCTCCGCCAGATCCACCGCGCGACGCGTCGCAATGATCGCCGCTCGATTGTCACGCACGCGACTGTGGTCTGCATAGTCCCGGCCACCCTGAATGGCGGCCGCATTGGCGCGGACCGTCGCTTCGTCTTCACAGTGAGCACAAATGGGCAGCGAAGTTTCGCCAAAAATTCTTTCCAGCGCGTGCTGATCATCCACCAGCAGGTCGCCGGTGCTGGATCCAATAAAGATCTTGATGCCCGGCGTGCGTTCTGCCTTCTGCAGTTCTTCCAGATTTGTCGGCGTCGCACCGATGTAGAAGCCGAAGTTGACGATGCACTTCGAGGCCGCCAGCTCCAGCTTTTCATGCAGCGCTGCCACCGAGGTGGTGGTGGGTTTTGTGTTCGGCATCTCGAGGAATGATGTCACGCCGCCTTTGGCGCAGGCCCGCGTGGCGGTCAGCAGATCTTCCTTATGAGTCAGCCCGGGTTCCCGGAAATGCACCTGGTCATCAATGACCCCCGGAAGCAGATGCAGGCCCGCGGCTTCAATGACTTCTGCGGCCTCCACCGCAGCCGTCACATCCACGGCGGCGATCCGTCCATTGGCGAGGAGAATGTTCGAAGCTCGAACTCCCTCCGGAAACACCACCTGAGCTCCGCGAATCAGTGTCGTTGTCATGTCCCGTTTTCCCGTTCAACGCCCGTGTCTTTCGCTCCGGTGAACTCCGGCAGCGAGTAAAAGCGGGCAGCCGTCTTTCCAAAAATCTGCGATTGCTCGCCTGCAGATAAGCTGCCCAGCAGTTCCTGCAGCGTCCCGTAAACCTCTGCGTAACTGGCGGCCAGTTCGCACACCGGCCAGTCACTGCCAAACATACATCGCTCAGGTCCGAATGCTTCCAGCGCCGTCTCCACATAGGGTTTCAGATCGGCAGGCTTCCAGTGTTGCCAGTCCGCTTCGGTCACCATCCCGCTGAGCTTGCAGTGGATGTTCGGGAACTGGGCCGCGCGCTGCAGGTCTGTTTTCCAGGCCTCCAGTTTCTGCTCGCGAATCTGAGGCTTCGACAGGTGATCGATGACCATCGGCAGGTCGGGCAGCATTTGTGCCAGAGTCGCCGCGTGACGCAGATGCTGGGTGTAAAACAGCAGGTCAAACGGAACGCCATGCTTCTGCAGAACTTTGAGCCCGCGAACAATGTCCGGCCGCACAATGAAGTTTTCATCCGGTTCGCCCTGAGTGATGTGGCGGACGCCAACAAACTTCGGCGATGCCCGGAATTCGCTGAGCTGATCTTCGACGTCTTCCGCTGCCAGATCCACCCAACCAACAACGCCCGCGATAAACGAGTGCTCTTCCGCCAGACTCAGGGCCCAGCGGTTTTCCGCGACTGTGTGCTGCGTCTGCACGAACACCGAACGTTCCACACCCGCCGACTGCAGGTGCGGTAACAGGTGCTGAGGCAGATAGTCCCGACAGATCGGTCGGTGCTGCGGCTCGTACAACCAGCCAAACTCAAATGGCAGGTCGAGTTGCCAGAAATGCTGATGGGAATCGATCACCATGCTTCCAATGTCCCTCTGAAGATTCCCCAATCCACGCCTGTTGCAGTCGGCCTGCCCACGACGTGAGCCGACCCGTGGAGCAGCAGCCCTGATTTTCGGCGCCATGCCCCGGATGCCCGCAGCGGATCCGTTTCAAAAGCGTGAAGCATTTCCACCGATGGTGTGCGGAGTCTCGCAAATCTGCGAAGCGGTGAAAACCAAACAAAAATCGGTTCGTGTATCGGGAATTCCACCAGCCATCATCACCCAGGCCACTGAAAACAGCCGATTCTTCACCGGTGGTGCTGGCGTCAGACACTGATTCCACGCGACACAGACCTCCGTGCCGAAGTTTTTCCAATTCTTCGCCCGGAAAGTGCCGAAAAATCACTGTTTTCCGAGTGTTGAGGTGAGAATCAGGGTGGGCATTTCAGGGGCACGGCAGCACTGCGTCCCCGTGGCCCCGCTGAAGTTTCTTTCCCCAAATTTCATGGATTTTCGGAAAACTCGTGACTCGGCTTGCCATTCACGAGAAGATTTGAAAAGCTAAGAAACTCCCGGCGAGCCTCACATCTGTTTCTCTGTCAACCCTCTGATGCTCTCCGGTGACAGGCCTGACTATGAAGGTGGTGCTTGAACTGCAGGATCAGATGTCCAACGTCCGGAAGATCACCGTACGTCATGACATCGTCATTGGCCGCGGCGCGGATTGCAATCTCCGCCTGTCCGCGCCGCAGATCAGTCGTCGGCACTGCTTCTTACGTGTCGGACGCGATGGCGTTTCCGTGACCGATCTCGACAGCAGCAATGGAACCTGGGTTGAGGGACGCCGGATTGATTCCGGTGTTCGCTGCGAAGTGGTTGATGGCAGCTTTCTGTCCCTTGGGCCCATTCGTTTCCTGGTTCATGTCCGGGCCGAAACGGTGTCGTCGGATCTGCTGCCCAGTGGAGTGTTGAGCGAAGACCTGCTCGATGTGTCCAGCAACAGCACTGCTCCTTCAAACGGGCCTCAGCGTTCCGACGCTCCACGTGGCTCAACCCAGCGGCCGAATTACCCTGCCCCGCCGCCCATGGCCGATAGTCGCGCAGAAATCGTGGACTTGGGCCTGCGACTGTCCGCTCTGGAAGAGTCCGAACAGTTTGCCGTTCCCCCCGCTGCGCCCGGTGTGGCGCCTCTGACTGTTGCTGGTCCCACCATTCCCCTCGGAAACACCGTCGCCCTGCCCAACCCGGACAGCGTGGATATCCTGCAGGCGGGGCTGTTGACTTCCGCGAAGGCTCAGCAGCCAGCGGTCAGCAACGATACCACCAGTCTCGATTTGCAGGCCCCCGAGCTGGCACTGGTGCAGGACGCATTTCTCACCGCGTCGCGATCAGCAAAAGATGCCTCCGCACCACCGCAGGAGCCCGCGTCTGCAGGTCAAACCGTGTCTGATGATGAAACTCAGTCCGGTGACATCGAACCCGAACTGCGTAAGTTTCTGCGAGGTCTGTAAACGCCCGGCAATGATGGTCGCCCGGCAGGTCTTGCTGCGGGGGGACGAGCGGGGTTGAAGCCGGCAGATCACGGCGTTCGCTCGCGATGGCGAATATTCCGGGCGGCGCGGTTTTTGAGACGGGGCGGTTTTTGGGGAGGGCGAGATTTTTGGGGAGGGCGAGGTTCCACCCGAGCCGCGCGTATTCCGTTACGTATGGACAGGGTTGCGGCTTGGCAGGAGCCGCGCCCTCCCGTTGCGTGCGTTCCCGTTG
>JBDKIW010000485.1:0-14233 GCA_039796955.1 Planctomycetota bacterium | reverse complement strand
TTTCCCACTGCGGATGACGCGGCCGGACGACGGTAAAGTTTGCGCAGACGGAAAAGTCTGCGCGACCGTTTTTCTGGTTGAATTCGGACCTGCGTTATTTCGGAATGGGGCCGCAGCGACGTTTCCTGTTTTGCAGGCGGCCTTCGGCGACGATGAACACAGCAGCGCGCAGCAAGGTTGCTGTGCGGAGCCTGCGGAACAGAGCCAGGTTGTCAGGATGACGTCCATGAAGTGTGTCGTGTCGGTTGCTGTGTTCGTGTTTGCTGTGCTTGCGGTCCAGCAGTCTACTTCCGCTCAACAGTCACCGGTCCCCCAGGTCCCGGGTGGCGGCGGTGCAGGAGCGGCTCAGGAAGTGCCTTCGGGCTTTCTCCCCAGCAACAACTCATTGTCAAAATTCACGCAGAAGCGAACCGCCCCGGCAAAGCCTGCGGCGGAAACATTCAATGGGTTCTCCGTGCAACGCGTCGCTCCGAACTATGGCGCGCCGGGTTCGGCAGGAAGCGGCTTCCGCCACTACTCCTCGCCTATGGAACGCTACACAAACTGGTATCGCCCGAAGGCTGCAACCCTGACGCAGGCTCAGCGTTGCGAACCAGATGCGTTTCGCCCACGAGGCCTGGGAAATCTGTTCAACCGGCCCTACGACGGTTTCCGGATGGACTATGAGCCATACGCCATTGGCGATGCCGCCTCAACCTACGGACCGGCCTACATTCTTGGAGCGCCCGATCCTCGCTGTTCCCCGGAATGCTGTCTGGAAGAGCGTTGCGACCACTGCAAGCAGTGTGACAAAGGCAGCCATCGTCACTGACAGCGGATTCGGTCCTGCGGATTGCCCCCTTGGTAACGTGGTGAGCACTTCCGGGTGAATCCAGCCCTGAACCTGGAGCCACAGAGGCAGGCTGAATCGACGCAGATCAGGAATAACAACCGGCAGTGATTCCTTAACGCGGGTGCATGGCGAGTCGATGTTCGAACCAGCAATTGTGATTTCAGGAGTCGGTCTGATCGGGGGGTCGATTGCCGCTGCGGTAAGACGCCGATCCCCGGCGACCCGAATCACGGGCGTCGGACGCAGTCAGCAGCGTCTGAATGCCGCGAAGCAGCAGGGTTTGCTGGATGAGATCTCAGACAGCCCGCGGCCAGGGCAAATTCCGGCTGGGAGCCTGGGGGTGGTCTGCCTGCCCGTGGAGCAGATAGCAGAGTCTGCTCGCGAACTGCTCGACGCGGGCTGCACCGCCGTGACGGATGCGGGCAGCGTGAAAGCCACCATCTGCGCGGCACTCGCCGCCGAGCCGCGTTTTGTTGGAGCACACCCAATCGCAGGCAGTGAACAAAGTGGATTTGAGCATGCACTTGGCGACCTGTTCGAAGGACGCATCTGCGTGCTTTGCCCGGAAGCGGCTCCGCTGGCGACCGTACAACGTGTCGCCAGCTTCTGGGAAGGGTTGGGAATGAGAATTCGCCACCTGACCGCAGTCGACCACGACCGAATTCTGGCCCTAACCAGTCACTTGCCGCACGTGTTGGCCTCGGTGGCCGCCGGCAGCGTGTCCGAGCCTCAACTTGAGTTTGCCGGCACGGGGTTTCGTGACACCACGCGGATCGCCGCCGGAGCCTCCCACATCTGGACGTCCATCCTGCTGGAAAATCGCGAAGCCTGCCTTGAAGCGCTGGAAGTTGCCGGACGTAGACTGGACGCGTTCCGCCATGCGATCGCTGACCGGGATGCAGACCGCCTGGCCACACTCTGGGAGGCAGGCGCGGTCAATCGCAGACAGTTGGAAGTGAGGACTGATCGGGAGACCTGAGCGTCCGCTGCGGCAGGTAACCGGGCAGCAGAAATTCTGAGACGTCCTGAATAATGCGTGGCCTGAAGGTTGACGACAGCGAACGGTGGAAATGAAGATAACCGAATGGCACAGAAACCACGGGCATGTCGCTGTGGTCCATGCTGACCTGCTATCGAGTGTTCTGAAGATGAAGCCATGACTTCACCCCGTGGAGATGGTGTGCCCTGAATCCCGTGGAAAATCAAGCCCGGGCGGGAAGGAAGACCAGAGGAGAGTATGCCGGAATCAGACAGACCGCTCCGCACGATCACTCTCTCCGACACGGAACGCATCGTGCCCTGGGAGATCCTGCTGGATCGTATCGCCGAAAGTCGTGCGGAGGCGTGGATCAGCACTCGGAGGTTTCTGCATCAGAATCCCGAACTGAGCGCGAAGGAATTCCAGACCACACGTTTTATTATGGAACGCCTGCAGACACTGGGACTCAACCCGACCACCACCAGTCGCGAGGTGGGGTGTATGGCTGACCTGACGCTTGGCCGCCCCAGTACCGACTCCCCGCTGATCGCCATTCGAGCAGACATTGATGCCCTGCCGCTGCAGGATCGGAAACAGGTCGACTACGCCTCATCGATTCCCGGCATCACCCACGCCTGCGGACACGACGTGCACACAACAATTGCGCTCGCGGTGGCCGAAACCATGGTCGGCCTGACTGAGACACTGTCTGATTCAGATCCACCCTCGGTCCGACTGCGATTCGTCTTTCAACCAGCCGAAGAGATCGCCGAAGGCGCTGGCTGGATGGTGGAAGCGGGTGCGTTGCAGGGTGTCAGCTGCATCCTCGGCCTGCATGTGGATCCCACGGCGACTGTCGGCCGCATTGGCATTCGCTACGGGGTGCTCACCGCCCATGTCGATGAAGTGTCGCTGACCGTTAAAGGCAAGGGGGGACACGCCGCAAGACCGCAGCATACCTCGGACCCGCTGCTGACCGCCGCAACACTGGTGACCACACTGTACCAGCAGGTCTCACGTCAGGCGGATGCTCTGCACCCCACGGTGTTCACCATTGGCTCCATTCATGGGGGCACGGTCTCCAACGTGATTCCCGATGAGGTCCAGCTGGAAGGCACGCTGCGCACCACGGACGCAGAGGTTCGAGCCCGCGTGATGGACTCCATTCGCCGACTCTGCCGAGGTCTTGAAGAAGCCACTGGCAACCGCATCGACGTGGACTTTCGCTGCCCGCTCGGTGCAGTACTTAATGATACAACCGCGACTTCGGCCTGTGAACAGGCCGCGAACCAGGTCCTTGGCAACTCCAGCGTCACGCGAATCGAAAAGCCCAGCATGGGGGGCGAGGACTTCGCCGTCTACCTCGACCACGTTCCAGGATCACAGTTCCGTCTGGGATGTGCGGCCGAACCGGGAGAATGGCCGTTGCTGCACTCGCCATTTTTCGACGTCGACGAACGCTGCATCTCAATTGGCGCACGCGTTATGACACGAGCCGCCCTGCTGCTGGCACTGATGCCCGCGACACCGTGACTCACGAAAAGCAACGAAAACCCGAATCACAGCGTCGGATTCCCGACTTTCGGAGGCCAATTTCTCGACGACACAATTCACAGGCCACTTCATTCCCCCCGAGAGCGTCAGGGGCAGTAAGCCACCAGGAGAGGTAAGTCGCGTCGTCTGCGAAACCAGGCTAATCCGGTAAATAGCCCCAGTGTAGTTTGGAGCCTTGCGAACATTTCTCGGGCGCACGTCCATCCGCAATCAGGGCTGCCGAAAACCAACTCGCGCCTGCCCCTTCCCGCTTGAACCCCCAAAATCCGGGAAAATCAACTGTTTCCCGAAGGACGTCATCCTCGGCCACGCCGTTGACGCCCGTCGAAACCACGCGCAGGAATTGCCGTTCCATCGCTACCGGAGTTCAGTGAAAAGCACAGATTGCACCAAAACATCGGCCTTCACCTTGACCGGGTGGAACAGGTTTGAGACAAAACGGGGACGTGTGACCTGACTCAAAGGTTCAGCAGCGTGACAATTCCGCCCCATGGAACCGGGGCATCAGACTGGCGAAGGAGTGCCCTCAACGTGAAAAAATTTGCACTTGCTCTTACGGCTGCCCTGGCGGTCGCGATTCAGACCCCTGCAGGGGCTCAGGAACCAGCAGCCAAGCCGGCTGCCAAGCCAGCCGCAGCGACGCGTGAACGCACCCCAAGCCGTGTTGGTCTGATCGATATGGCCAAGGTCTTCGAAGGCTACTCCAAGTTCAAGGTTCTGCGAGAAGAACTGGCTGCCGAGATCGAACGCAGCGACGCGGAAGCCCGCGTCATGGTCGAGAAAATGCAGGCCATGCAGAAGGAAATTCAGGAGAGCGGACTGCAGGCCGGCAGCGCTGAATACGAAGCCAAAGAAAAGCAGATTCTCGACGCAAAGGGCGAGTTTGAAGCCTTCCGCGCAGCCACTCAGCGTAAGTTGGCACGCCGCGAATCCGAGATGTTCAAAGAAATCTATGCCGACACCACGGCGATGATTCGGAAGTACGCCGAATGGGCCGAGTACACCGTTGTCATTCGCTTCGACAGCAAGGACATTGAAGACGATACCCCACCGGCCGAAGCTGTTCAGCGCATGAACAAGCAGGTGGTGTACTACCAGCCGGACAACGACATCACCACAGTGGTTCTGGAATCACTGAACAAGCAGTACGAAGGTTCTGCCGGAAAGACTCCAGTGCGAACAACCGGCGCGACCGCTGCCCCGCGAAACTGAGAATCTGCTGGGCCATTGCAGAAACAGCAATGTGCTGATGCCAGACAAGTCTCTCACAGCAGCGGGGCATCATGTTCCCGCTGCTGGTTTTTTTGGCCTGGTTCCCACACTGGCGTGGAACACATTTCGGACGTGTAATTTCCGGGGGGCATCAAGAATGCTGACGGGCATATCTTCAGACGTCAATCAGCGCACGCTGGCACGTCCTGCGGTGATTGCAGGCCCGGGACTTTTCCACGGCGTGGATTGTCGCCTGCGACTGCTGCCCGCCGCTGAAAACACAGGTATTGTTTTCAGACGAGTGGATTTGGCCGCACGCCCGGAAATTCCTGCAGACGTTCGATACATCATCCCCGGATCACGACGAACCATTTTGTCCGCGAACGGTGCCACGGTCGAGACTACTGAGCACCTGATGTCGGCACTGGCTGGTTTGCAGGTCGACAACTGTGTCGTTGAAATCAGTGCCCGGGAATTGCCAGCGGTGGACGGATCGAGTCTGCCATTCTGCGAAGCGATTCTCGAGGCCGGACTCAATCAGCAGACGGCACTGCGACGCACAACCAGCATCGCCGAGCTGCAGAGAATCAGCGAACCATCAAACGGTCAGTGGATCGAGTGTATCCCCAGTTACTCCGAAGATCTTGTCATCGATTACCTGCTGGACTACGGCCCGGAATCACCTCTGCCTTCCCAGTCCTGGGCAATCCAGGTGACCCCGGAGCTCTACATGTCAGAGATTGCCGGGTCCCGTACTTTTGTGATGGCAGCCGAAGTGGAAGCACTTCAGGCCGCGGGGTATGGTCGGCACCTTACTGGCAAAGATCTGGTCGTCTTTGACAAGGATGGTTCCGTCATTGACAATCGGCTGCGCTGGCCCAACGAGCCGGTTCGGCATAAGATTCTCGACTGCATCGGCGACCTTGCGTTGAGCGGGCTGAATTTTTCCGGTCGGATTGTGGCACGTCGAAGCGGACACAAATTGAATCATGTTATGGCGGAATTCCTGTCGACGATAGAAAATAACAGAACAGCCGTGGGGCGAGCTGCTTAGGGCATCTGCACTCAGAATTGCACAGCATTTATTTTTCCCGCTGTGGAATACCGGTCAGAGTCAACCCTGACCACGACCAGATGTTCGTCAGCCTCAGTCAGTACAACGCAGGATGCGTTTTCGGGTGAAATCAGGGTTCAATCACGCACACCGAACAGATCAGGATGATCGATATGCAATCAGGGATCTCTCCACTGTCACAGGTTGACCCGCGAGCAAAAATCGGGAAGGGGGTACAGATTGGCCCCTTCTGCCTCGTCGGTCCTGATGTGGAGATCGGTGACGAGACGGTATTGACCAGTCATGTTGTGCTGACCGGCAAGACACGGATCGGAATGAAGAACCGCTTTTCTCCCTATTGCGTTATCGGCGGCGATCCGCAGGACGTCAGCTGGCAGGATTCTGAAACTGAAATCCGGATTGGTGACAATAACATCTTCCGCGAAGGCGTGACCGTGAATCGCGGTGCCGAGAAGGAAGACGGAATCACCCGCATCGGCAATCACAATATGTTCATGGCAAACAGCCATGTGGCCCACAACTGCAACATCGCCAACAACGTGATTCTGGTCAATGGCGTGCTGCTGGGTGGACACGTGCATGTGCATGACAGTGCGATCGTCTCCGGCAACTCGGTCGTGCACCACTTTTCCACCCTTGGCAGACTGAGCTTTGTCAGCGGTGGCTGCCGGGTTCCCCACGATATTCCCCCTTTCATGCTGGCCGCCGGAAGTGACAATCCGGAGCTCAAGACCATTAATATTGTGGGCATGAAGCGAGCGGGAATTTCTGCGACCTCCATCGATCTCGTCAAGGAAGCCTTCCGACTGCTGTATCGACGTAATCGATCGCTGGAAGACGTTCGCCAGTATTTTGCGAGCACTCTTGGCGACATCATTCCGCTTGAGCTGAGTTCGCTCCTGAATTTCGTTGAGAACCAGAAGGCAGGTCGGCTGGGACGTGCACGTGAGGCCATTCGCAATAAGCCGTCGGAAGTGAAACCTCAGGCATCAGAGGAACGGAAAGCCGCATGAACCCGGTAAGAATTGCTGTGATTGGAGTGGGTGCTCTTGGTCAGCATCATGCCCGGATTCTCTCGACCATGTCGGGGGTGGTTTTAACCGGTGTCGTGGACTCCAGGGAAACGCAGGGACGAGAGATCGCAGCCCGCTTTAACACCCAGTGGCACGCGACTTCCGAATCGCTGATCGACGAAGTGGATGGGGTTGTGGTCGCCGTACCGACCGTAGCGCACGACGCCGTTGCCCGCCCATTTCTGGAACGCGGCAAGGCGGTCTTGATTGAGAAGCCCCTTGCGCACGACTACGAGACCGCGCTGAGAATGCATCGGCTCGCTCAGTTTCGTCGTGCGCTGCTGCAGGTGGGTCACGTCGAACGATTCAATCCTGCCTTTGAACTGCTGCGGGAAAAAATCGGCAGGCCGCTCTACGTCCGCTGCCAGCGGGTCAGCCCGTATACCTTTCGCTCTACGGACATCGGTGTGATCCATGACCTGATGATCCATGATATCGACTTGGCGCTTTCGCTGACCGGTTCGACTGTCGAAGCCGTGGACGCTTTTGGCGCCGTCACCTTTGGTCCTCATGAAGACCTTGCGATGGCTCGATTGCGAATGGCCAGTGGCACCGTGGTCGATCTGACGGCCAGTCGCATGAACCCTTCGGCAGAGCGAACGATACAGGTCTGGAGTGACACCGGATTTGTTTCAGCGGACCTGCAGACACGCAAGGTCACGAGCTGGGCACCGTGTGCAGCGATGGCTGCCAATCCCGGCATGATTCGGGATATTGTGGCAGCCACACCGAATCCGCTGACGCTGAAGGACGAAGTGTTTTCAAAATGGATCACGAATGAGCAGTTGCAGGCCTCGTCGGCAGATGCCTTGACAGCTGAACTGCAGGACTTTGTGTCGTGCATTCGTGAGCAGCGTCGTCCCCGTGTCTCGGGAGAGGATGCTGTGGCAGCGATGGAAGTCGCCGATCGTGTACTGGCCGGCATGACCAGCTGGTCGTGGCAGACGGGAAGCCTGCAGGGCGACCGACGGTTTGTTGCCTGAGTCCTGCCAGACAACCGGACAGCCCGAGGGAACGTCGTTTGACCGCGGGCGCTCATGGCCATCCGCCATGCCCTTGATTTCCCCGGATTCTGACCGGTTTCCGAGGGAAATACTCCGCGAAATTCAGTAATGTGTCGCAGAGGGCACGCCGTGTGGTAGGCGTGCGCCAACACAGACCTCAGTGACGCGGCTGACGGGCGGACCATGGCTGAAAGACAACTACCAGAGAATCCGCTGGAATTGGTCCAGTTTGGCGGGCTTGAGCTGATAGCGCGTCAGCTGGTTGAAGGGGTGATGATGGGCCGCCATCGCAGTCCCTTCAAAGGTTCCAGCGTCGAGTTCGTAGAGCATCGTGAGTACTACCCCGGCGACGAGATTCGGCATATTGATTGGCGTGCGTTCGGCAAGACCGGACGGTATTACGTCAAAGAGTTCGAAGACGAGACAAACCTTCGTGCCCACCTGCTGGTCGACGCCAGCGGCAGCATGGGCTATGCCGGGCGACACATCAGCAAGTTTCGCTATGCCCGACTGATCGCCGCATCGCTGGCGTGGCTGTTGCTGTCTCAGCGGGATGCCGTTGGGCTGACAACCTTTGACACGCGAACGCGCCAGACGATCAAGGCCACCAGCAACCGGGATACCTTTCGAAGAATGGTGGAAGTCCTGGAAGGAACGGTCCCCGGACAGGAAACATCGCTGTCGTCCGTCCTCGAATCCCTGCTGCCGGGGATTCCGCGGCGAAGTCTGATCATCCTGCTCAGCGACTGTTTCGACTCCCCACAGTCACTTCTTCGTGTTCTGCAGCGTTGTCGGCATGCCCGGCACGAAGTGGCCATTCTGCGAATTGCTGCCCCGGAAGAGGAAGAGTTTCCCTTTGACCGGCCGACTCAGTTCTGCAGTCTTGAGCGCGCGGGAGATCAATTGCTGGTGGACCCGGTAAGACTGAGGCAGGAATACCTGCAGCAGTATCAGCAATTCAGTGAAACGCTGCAGAAGGAATGCGGTGCGATGGGCATCAGTTACCGGCGAATTCTGACAAGTGAGCCGCTGCAGACATCACTGGGGCACTGGCTGGCGGAGCGTATGGAACAGCGGGTCGGCGGCTGAGCGATTTCATCCGGCAGTCGTTCCCGTCCGATTGCCTGCCGGGATCATCGGGGCCGGTGGGTGTGTTGGGCGGAGGCTGGCTGCGGAGTGTTGCGGACCGAAACGACAGGGGACTAACCGACTCAGAGTGGAGCGTGGAGATGTGGCGACAGGCGTTCGGAACATTACTGGTGCTCTGGTCACTGGGTTCGGTGTTCGCATTGGGCGATGACCAGCGTCCCAATATTCTGTGGATCAGCTGCGAAGACATCAGCCCGCACCTGGGATGTTACGGAGACCGACACGCGCGGACTCCGAACCTCGACCAGCTGGCGCGTGAAGGGGTCCTGTTCACTCATGCATTTTCGTGCCATGGCGTCTGTGCTCCCAGCCGGACCGGGATCATTACCGGCATGTCACCGATCACACTGGGAGCCAACCATATGCGGTCCAAAGTGCGTCTGCCGGCGCACGTCCGCCTGTTTCCATCACTGTTGCGGGACGCGGGTTACTACTGCACCAACAACAGCAAGACGGACTACAACCTTGAGTGGAAAGAGCAGGACGTCTGGGACGAGAACTCCAGCAAGGCCCATTGGAAGCATCGGAAGCGTACCGATCAGCCATTCTTCGCGGTCTTCAATCTCACGATGACACATGAAAGCAAGGTCTGGCCCACGGGCTGGGAGACGGTGGTGCGGGACCTGCCTGAAACCGCGAGACAGAACCCCGCGCAGATTGACGTACCGCCGATTTATCCGGACACAGCGGCTGCGCGTGAGGACCAGGCAAGGCTCAGAGACCTGATCACGGTCATGGATCAGCGCGTGGGAGAGCTGCTGCAGGAGTTGGAAGACGCGGGGGAATCGGAACGGACCATTGTCATGTTCTGGTCGGACCACGGCGACGGACTTCCGCGGGCCAAACGCTGGACCTATGACTCAGGCACCCGCGTTCCGATGCTGATGCGGATTCCGGAACGATTTCGGCAGCAGACGGGTGTGCTGCAATCCGGTGTAAAAGATGAGCGTTTGGTCAGCCTGCTGGACCTTGGCCCCACGGTACTGCAGTTGGCCGGAGTCCCTCGACCGGACCACATGCAGGGGAGTTCGTTGCTCGGAGAATCTCAGCACGCGGGATATCGGTGGATTTACGGAGCGCGTGATCGGCTGGACGAGCGACAGGATCTTGTCCGCAGCGTACGGTCCCGCCAGTATCGATATGTGCGCAATCTGATGCCGTGGTATCCGGCATTGCAGCACGTCAGCTATGGTGAACAGAACGAAACGATGAAAGCCATGCGTCAGATGCAGGCGGCCAGGACACTGCCGGACAGCAGTGGGCAATGGTTCGGGCCGAGAGCGGCAGAAGAGCTGTATGATCTGACGGCCGATCCGTGGGAGCAGACGAATCTGGCAGGGCAAGAGGGACTGCGGACGGTACTGGACGAAATGCGTGGAGAATGTGATCGTTGGCAGGAGTCGGTGCTGGATGTGCATGTGATCCCGGAAGTACTGCTGGACGAGGAAGCACGACCGTATGGGGGAGTGCGTGGGGCAATTTTTACAGGGTCGGACGGACGAGTGCGGTGGAAGAGAATTCTGGAAGCGGCGAAAGCGGCAGCACGGGGACCAGAGGACGATTCCCCTGCCGCGGTCCGGGACCATGACCGGGTTGTGTACTGGTGGAATCTGCTCGGACGAATTCATGGCGGGAAATTGCGGGAATCGGTTGCGGACTTCCGGGTGGCTCTGGGGAATTCTGAATCTGCCATTCGGTTACTGGGAGCGATCGGTCTGGCCCGGGCTGGACAGCTCGACGAGGCGGCTCCTGAAATTGAGAAGGCCCTGAACTCGTCGGACGCGTTCCTGCGTCAGGCGGCCATGCGGGAAATTGACGAAGCGGGGGCCGAGATCTGCCGGCGATTTGTTCCCGAAGTGAAGAACGTGGGGAAAGACGAGTATTTCCAGCGGTTACTGGAACATGCTCGAACACGGTTATGAGGGAGGCGGGATTTCGTGGAGCGGTGAGACGGGTTGGGCAAACTGCGAAAAAGCCGCATGATGCAGCGGTTTCCTGAACAATCGGGGCTTCCCAACGTCAAGAGGGGTGCCTGGCTGGTTGCGTCTGGTTGGCGTAACCCTATAATCAAAGAAGTTGATTCGACGGCGGGTTCCCTGCGGAACCTGAGGGCTAGATGCGACCGGAGATCGTTGCCGATGTTCATGTGGTTTCGCAATGTCTGGATGGCAGTCTTTACTGTACTCCAGGGGATGTATGTCACCCTGCTGACGATGTTTCGGACGTACAATCGTCGGTCATTTGCAGAGGTGTACGAGTATCCAGAGGTTCCGGTAAAGGTGAAGCCGCGATATCGGGGCTTTCACCGGTTTGACTTGACCACGTGTATTGGCTGTGAGAAGTGCGCCGCGGCCTGCCCGGTGGACTGCATTTATATTGACAAAGAGAAAAGCCCGGTTGGTAAGGGTTTCCGTATCAATGGGTTCACGATTGACTACACGAAATGCATGTTCTGTGCATTGTGTGTGGAGCCTTGTCCGGTGGACTGCATCTTCATGGGGTCCAACTACGACCTCAGTTGCTTCAGTCGTGACGGGTGTATTGTGGATTACGCCCGGTTGCCACTGCAGATTGCATGGGGCAAAGCGACATTGAATCCTGCTGTCGTGGCAGAATCCAAAGTGCTGCACCAGCCAGTCTGGGTGAAGGGTGAACCAAGTCCGTTTGAATTCGCCGGGGCGGAGCACTAGTGCAGATTCGCAGGGTGGTGAGTCGGTGCTTTGAACCTGAACGGCTTTTTTTTCACCCTTGTACAAGGGTGCCAGGAAGTGCAAGATGGTCGCCGTTCTCTCGATCGAAGATGTGAACAATCGCCTGCCTTTGGTGCGGGCGATCATGTCAGATGTGATGGTGTTGCATCGGGACCTTGAGATTCGCCGAAAACGGTTGGAGGCCTTGCGGGAACGCTACCCTTCGGCAACATCCGGGGATTCAATTTACGAGCAGGAAGTGGTCCAGATGGAGCACGAGCTGCAGCGTGATGAATCTCGGATGGAAGGCTACGAGAAAGAGTTGCGACAGATCGGCGGCAGCCTTGCGGACGTCGATCGCGGTGCGGTGGATTTTGTGGGTGAGATTTCGGGCGAACGAGTGAAGTACTGCTGGTGTGTTGGTGAGGCCGAACTGGCCTACTGGCATGGCAGTGTGTGTGCAGAAGCCGAGCGACGTCCGTTGTTGCACGAGGCAGGGTTTGCAGGCGGTGGTTTGAGTGATCAGGCCTTCTGACTTGCTCACGGCTCGCAGAGTGACTGGCATCGGTGTCAGCACTGACATTTGATGGATGTGTGGTTGGGCCAGAGTTCAGAAAGTAATGGGAAATGACGGATCTCGTTGGTCATTTTTTGATATTTGGGATTCTGGCAACGGCCTTTCTGATGGGGCCTTTGGTGGTCGGTCGTTTGTTGCGTCCGCGTCTGCCAACGCCGGAAAAGGACGCCATTTATGAATGCGGTGAGCCAGCGATTGGTTCCAGCTACATTCAGTTCGACTTGCGGTTCTACGTGGTCGCCTTGCTGTTCATCATCTTCGACGTGGAAGTTGCCTTTTTCTTCCCGTGGGCATCGGTGTACGGAAGCGTCATGCAACTGGCTGACGCGCGTCTGGATGAGGCGGCCCGTCATCTATTGAGTGCCCGCCTGCTGAGTGTCAGCCCGGAAAACCTTCCGGCCACGGAAGTGATCTCGGCTGAAACGGCACTGCAATTGGGTTGGTTGGGCGTGGCGGACATCCTGGTGTTCTTCGGAGTGCTGCTGGTCGGGTTTGCCTACGTCTGGAAACGCGGTGACCTGGATTGGATTCGAGCTCTGACAAAGAAATCAGTCCAGGCGGCGGATCAGTCCGCAGTTGTCCCGGCTCGGTAGTCTATCGGAGGTCGGATTGCGGTGGTCAGGCCGACAGTTCGGTACAGAGTTCAGAAACGATAATGATGCGGTGCTCCACACTGCTTCATGAGGCGGAAGGCAGAAAGAAGTCATGAACATCGACCAGATACACGCAGTCCTGCTCGAGCGTTTTGGCCAATCGGTCGTGGGATCGGAGCCGAAACGGGCAATTGATCCGTGGATCGAGGTGCAGGTTGATTCACTGTTGGAGGTGTCCCGCTTCCTGCACGATGATCAGCGGTTGCTGTTTGACCATTTGAACGACCTGTGCGGCGTGGATTATCTTGAGCCGGACGCGAAAAAAGCGGCAAAGTTCGGGCATGAACCGCATGTGGAAGTTGTGTACCACCTGACGAGCATGACCCACCGTCTCCAACTGAAGATCAAAGTTCTGGTGCCACGCTGGAAAGACGGCGTTGCCGGGCAACTTCCGGTCGTCCCGTCGGTCAGTTCTGTCTGGGGGATTGCCAACTGGCACGAGCGCGAAGCGTACGACCTGATGGGGATTGAATTCTCCGGACATCCGAATCTTCGCAGGATTCTGTGCCCGGAGGACTGGTCTGGACATGCTTTGCGTAAGGACTACGAGTTCCCTCTGGAATATCATGGTGTGCGTGGACGATAGGCATGGCAAAGCTCACTGCGGATGCAGAGAGCGGATCGTGCGGCAGTGATACGTTGAGAATGTTGGTTGAGAATCAGCGTGAGAGGGCCCCGGGGCTCAGGAAGTGGCATCTCGGAGCATTTTCAGTCAGGCTGCACAGGTATCGGCAACAGCAGAGTCGACCGGGGCGAGTTCATCGTCCGGGAATGAACAGTAAAGAGCGGGTGAAAAATGAGTCTGGTGATTGAAGATCCTCGAGTTGTGGAATTCGACGTTCAGACCGACGAGATGCTGGTGAACATGGGTCCCCAGCACCCCAGTACTCACGGAGTCTTGCGACTGCTACTTCGTACGGACGGTGAGATCGTCCATGAGTGCACTCCGCACATTGGCTACCTGCATCGCTGTGCCGAGAAGATCGGCGAGAATCTCAGCCCACCGCAGTACATCCCCTACACCGACCGCATGGACTACCTCGCGGCGATGAACATGAATCTTGGGTTTGCACTGGCAACTGAGAAATTGATCGGGATGCAGGTTGGCGAGAAAGCAGTGCATCTGCGAGTGTTGATTGCCGAACTCGGACGCATTGCCAGCCACCTTGTCGGGATGGGGGCCTACGGGCTCGATCTTGGAACCTTCAGCCCCTTCCTTTACGCGTTTCGTGAGCGTGAGATCATTCTGGATCTGTTCGAAGAAGCGTGCGGTGCTCGACTGACATGTAGCTATCTGACGATCGGCGGGGCAACTCATGACCTGCCCGAAGAGATTGAGATCCCCGACGGTCTGGCTTCACTCACTGGTCGTAAGCCGGGCGAGCGGTATCCATTCCTTGAAGTGCTTGAGATGTTTCTGCAGTGGCTGGAACCA
>JBDKIW010000484.1:0-4718 GCA_039796955.1 Planctomycetota bacterium | reverse complement strand
CGAGAAAATGGTGACAGGGCACGGACACATCAACTACGCGATCATTCCCGCCGTTGTCTACACCGAACCCGAGATCGCCTCAGCCGGTGCCAACGAAGATGCTCTGAAGGCGGCTGGCGTTAAATATCGCTCCGGGAAATTTGCCTTCGCCGCCAATGGGCGGGCTCGCGCTGCCGGACATACCGACGGATTTGTCAAAGTCCTCGCCGATGAAGCCACAGACCGAGTGCTGGGTGTGCACATCATCGGCACTCACGCCGGCGAACTGATTCATGAGGCCGCAGTCGCCATGCAGTTCGGAGCCAGCAGCGAAGACATCGCTCGCTGCTGCCACGCACATCCCACGCTATCCGAATCCGTCAAGGAAGCTGCCATGGCCGTTGACAAACGCGCCATCCATTCCTGATGTCAATGGAGCCCTGTGGCATCCCGTCTCTGAACCATCACTCAATCGCGGGATTGACTCCACGTCAATCCCGCGGACAAAATGGCCCCGGCCCAATGCCGCCTGGTTTTAGCGGCACGGCGCAAGCCGTCCGGTGAGGAACGCGAGAATTTCCTGCACTTACCGGACGGCTCGCGCCGTGCCGCTTCAATTTGAATCCGAAACCAGGTGGCATTGGGCCCTGGCCCTCCCGGCCCTGTTCTGTGGGCCAACCGCTCCGAGTTCCGGTAATTGGCGCCATCACTGCTGAGTCGTAACCGTCCGCTCACTGGTCTATCGACCCAGGCCATGTGTACGTGAGCAGGGGATAACGAATGACCTCCGGCAGCGCACAAGCCGTCTGGATGGCAGGAGAACAGAATGATCATGCCTGACTGGGCTCCGCAGCTCTACCCACTCATGACCATCCTCGCACTGGCGACCGGACTCTGGCTGAAAAAACGTCAGCCACCGGATCAGCAACTGACACCGCTGGATCGCTTCTGGATCGGCATGGCGGCGTTTGTCGGCGCGATGACGGCCGCCAGACTGCCCTTCGTGCTTTCAGGGATCTATGACGGACAGGAATTTCGCTCCCTGATCTTTGGCGGAAAAACAATTCTGGCCGGGCTGACCGGCGGGTATCTTGCCGTCGAGATTGCCAAAAAGATCCTTGGCATCCGAACTCGCACCGGTGATTCGTTTGTGGTCCCTGTCGCCGGTTCCATTGCCGTGGGGCGTCTGAGCTGCTTTGTGGGAGGCTGCTGTTTCGGGACAGAAACGCACCTGCCATGGGGCGTGGTTTTCCCAACCGTCGATCTGCTCACGCGGCATCCCACACAACTGTACGAATTCCTGTTTCACAGTGCAGCCGCCATCGTCTTCGCAGCGCTTCGCACGCAGGGAATACTGCAAAACCGCCTGTTTCGCATCTATCTCATCGCTTACTGCATCTATCGATTCTTCAGCGAATACCTGCGTCCTGAGACCCGTTTGTGGTGGGGGCTCACGGCCTATCAGTGGGCAGCCATGCTGCTGGCCTTTGTCTTTCTCAATCTGCTTCTGAGAGACCCGGAGTCCCCTCAGCCAGCACCGGCGCCGCAGTGAATACGGCCGATAGTAACAGCACGTTCGTCGCCACCCGTTTCACCAACGTAGTGACCGCCACCGATGCTGGCGTTCATTTCCTTCCCCACGTCTCTCTCAAGAGGTCGTTTCCTTCGAAGAATTTGACTCGACTGACTTCCGCTCGGCGCTTCCTTCCCTGCAATTTCCTTCCAGAGCACATTCAGCCGAGCGGGACATAATCACGCCTGACGCTTGTCCTGCTGTCAGCAGGAGAGAAAAGCCTCTCAGTAGCCAGAAGCGCGAGCTCAGTTCTCTGCGGTGAGGCTACCAGGCGTTGCCGGGGGCCTCAATCAAAATACCGGAACGGTCTGCGGACAGCCCTCGGTGGCCCCGTGAGGAGCAGGACATCCCGCAGGATGCAGCCACTAAAGCACCAGTTTGGCAATGCCGCGTGTGCGTGACCGTGAGCAAAAGGGGTTTTGGTGCAACCGTTTGGTCGGTCAGATCAAATGTCAACTGCAGGCAACGAGGCGACAGACAGTCCGGCAGACCACGCTCGCTGATCGCGGCTCCGCAGCAGACGGTGCAGCCACGAACCACGTCTCAGATGCCGTCCCTGTCTATCAAACAACGCCAGAGGTTTCTGTAACGTTTGTCGCTCGAAAGGAGCACCTCTTTCATGACGCTTACAATCCACCACTATCTTCTGCTTCTGAATCAGGCCCGCCGCCAGTGACCAGCGTGGGCGCTCGTATTACAGCGATGCCACGATTGCCGTAGGTCTGAAGTTATCCGAAAAGGCGATTCGGAGCACGGGCCGAACTGGTGACGCTGACTCTGATCGCCCGGCAGCGACCGCTGACTCGGCGGCTCTCACTGCAGCAGCCAATCCTGCATCGACATGGTGGACGGCCGTCGCTGGCTGAAGCGATTCACTTTGAAAAACACTCTCTGAGGAGCTGCGAGCTCAGGTTCAGCCGGTCGCTGTGGACATGTGGCCAGCATTCATCGCCAGCATTGCGAACCAATCGGGAATGGGCCATGAAGGAGCAGTACTGAACGACCAATGCCACCTGGTGTCGGATTCAAATTGAAGCGGCATTGACCGCTCCGGGAGTGCTTCAGGGTGTGACCGCTGCAGGCTTCGATCGTTCCAGAGCACTCGTGTTTCAATCCTGTTTTTTTGCGAATAGCTCGATTGACTCTCAGGACAAGTTAGCCACTCAAATTCCCGAAGACCCGCAACACAATGGTAGAGGGAGGTACGTGCGCTGTGATCTGCTGCCGGGTAAGATCATTCACATCGTGAGTCGCGACTTTTTCAACCACGATTTCCGGAAGCCATTTCGCGAAATTACACGCAGCGACATGAAAACTGGAATTTTAAAACCTCAGCGGAGGGAGGTGAATCCGTTCCGCTGAGGAATCCCATTCGTTGTCAGCTGAAGCGGACCTTCGGTTATTTCAGGAGTCTGCGCCGATTGCGATAAGCAATGACCAACGCCCCCAGCCCAAAGATCGCGATCGAGGAAGGTTCCGGGACCGGAGATGACGAGGTACCAATGCTAAGCCCTCCCCCCCCTGTCGCAGCGAAGATATTATTGCCGCTGGCATAGACGCCACGAATAGTGCTATTTCCCAATCCGTCGGCGGTGGTATAGTTGGTCCAGCTAGTGCCACCGTTGGTCGAAATTCTTAGACCGCTAAGAGTTCCCGCGTAGAGCGTGCTGCCGTTGGCAAAGACACTGTAAACAGTGTTAGAGGCCAGTGTATTCGTAAAGGTATTACCACCATCCGTCGAGATGCTCAAGCCGTTGTTTGTTGCCACGTAAACATTGCTTCCACTGGCGTAGACGCCAAGCAGATTGTTGTTCGCCAACCCCTGGGAGGTGGTTTTGGTCACCCAACTATTACCACCGTCGGTCGAAATGCTCAATCCACCACTGTTTGTTGCAGCGTAAATGTTGCTTCCGCTTGCGTAAACGCCGCGAATAGTGTTATTTCCTAATCCGTCGGCGGTGGTTTTGGTCACCCAGGTATTACCACCGTCGGTTGAGATGCTCAGACCACTGGCTGTCCCAACGTAGAGATTGGAGCCGCTGTCATAAACGCTGTAGTTACTGTCGGACCCCAACCCGTTGGTGCTGGTTTTGTTGGTCCAATTGACGCCACCGTCGGTCGAGATGTACAAACCGTTAGCAGACGTCACCGCGTAAACATTGCTACCGCTGGCAAAGACGGCCCTCGTGGTTTTCCCGGACACCGCCGACGGATTTGAAAAGCTGGTACCACCGTCGGTCGAGATGCTCACACCGCTATTTGATCCGGCATAGATCTTGCCACCACTGGACATCACACTTAAGACCGTATTGCTAGCCAACCCCGAGTTAGCAACGGTCCTATTCACCCAAACAATGCCAGCCGATGCTGGCAAAGTGAATATCACGCCCGCGACTACTGTCATAAGACCCTGAAGTGCAGGTGTCGTGATACCTTTCGTCCAGACTCTCAAATTGCCAGGAAAATCGTGACCCGGACCGCAGACACGACTACCAGGTCGCAACCAATTCAAAAACGCACGCATTCACAAAACCTTTCAAAAACAGACAAACAAACCGTGTCCTCCTGACACCATCTTTTCTGTCCACCAATAGATGTCATACCATAACGGGACATTCATGGCCCCCGGCCTGAGCCCTGATACTTTCAACTTCGGAAAAAAGTTGGAAGAAATCTCGGCTTTGGTAACAGCACATTCAGACCATCCTGACCCTCAGAATGTCAAACGTACCTACTTCGTGTCGGGATACACTGAAACTCCCCACCTTTGCGATCAACTCTGCGAATCAAGCGCTGTCCATACGAGGGTCGGCCGCACCGGAACGTGAACCAAAAAACCCTCGGCCTGAGCCCGACAAGGCACCAGACCGAGGGAATTGGATCCCCGTCTCAGGATGGACGCAAACAGCGTCGCGTCAACCGGCTGCAGGTGGGCTGATCCAGTCCTGAATCGCCCGTACTCGAGGTTCCGGATGCTCACGCAGCGCTTCCAGCGAATTCACGACGGCAAAACACCCTGGCAGCGTTGTGACACAGGGCACACCGTGCGTCACCGAAGCGGCACGGATGCGTCCTTCGTCAGTCCGAGCTCCCTTGCCTCCCGGAGTGTTGAAGATCAGCTGGATTTCCCCATTCGCCATGTGGTCCAGCAGGTTTGGTCGGCCTT
>JBDKIW010000483.1:0-16020 GCA_039796955.1 Planctomycetota bacterium | reverse complement strand
TTTCAGGGCTATCCCGGACAACAGCGAACAGCTCGACAATTGCAGGCCAGCAGCGGTTTGCTGTATGACGTATTCTCCAACTATGATCCGGACAACCTGCTGCTGCGTCAGTCGCGCACCGAAGTGCTGGAGCGGCAACTGGAACATACGCGACTGATCAGTACACTGCGTTCACTGCAAGCCGCAAGAATTGTCAGACGTCGCCCTCAACGGCTGACTCCGCTGGCCTTTCCACTCGTGGTCGCGCGACTGCGGGAGCGTCTGAGCAGCGAAAAGCTGTCGGATCGCATCGCCCGAATGACGCTGCAACTCGAGAAGGCCGCTGGCTCCTGACTGGTCCGCTGTTCCCGCAGCTTCCCCATCTGCACGGTACGCCGTCTGAGCCATCCAGACCGATTCAAGACGCCGCACTGTGACCGGAGCAATCACCCTGACCCTGGAACGTTAGACTGACTCAGCTTGCCAAATCCCAACGGACAACCTTCGGACCGGTCCGTGGTACCCCCGAATCGACGACCACGCTGCTGCTCTGCTGGTGCGGCCTTCACGGCGAATGGCGAAACGCTGAAAAGTCCCGAGTTCAGACGCAGCGTCAGCCTGATGGCTGAAGGGCGCAGGTTTTCTGAATTCGAGCGTGGAACACTCTGCGTGCGTCTCAGCCGAGTGAAACACCGCCATGTGCGGGTGGAAGACCGTTCCGCCTGTCAATCGCGGGCTTCCCGCCGGACTGGCACGCTGGAACGCGATTTCAGCCAACAGAAAAGGGTGGTCCCTTCCACGAAGAGACCACCCTGTAAATGGCACTGACCCGAGGTCCATTCTGCTGACCGACTGTGAAAGGCGTATTCATCGATTGAAAACCACCAACAGTCTTACGAGCAGTCGTCTGTACTTACTCCACTTCGTACTGGGTCTGCAGAGTGGACAGGGCGTCGGTGATCTGCGTTTCATTCATGCCACCGGAACGTACGATTTCGGTGCTGGCCTTGTTGTTTCCAGTCAGCTCCTTCGCCTCGGCGCTGATACGTCCAGCCGAGTCGTAAGAGTAGGTAATTTCGATCGGAGACCCCTTGGGCAGGCTGGAAGGCAGATTAAACACTCGAAAATCACCGATCATTTCGCAGGCTGCCGGATCGATGGCGTCACCTTCGAGGATTTCCACGTGGATTCTCTGCTGTCCATCGCTGTTGGTTCCGAACCGCTGTCGCACGCTGTGTGGCACGGGCGTATTGCGTGGAATCATGATGTGATTGATCTTGCGACTGCGATCTTTGGGATCGCTGATCTTGATCCCCAGCGAGTGCGAGTTGACGTCGGTGGTGCGGACAGCTTTGAGCCGCTTTTCCAGAGCTTCCATGACGCCGCCGGAATTCACGCCGTGGCGGGCCTGCAGAATAGCGGCATGGATTGCGGCGCCTTCGGCGACGGCACGTTCCGGAGCCAGGGCGCGGGACGGTTCTTTGCGACAGACTTCCCGAAGCATCTGTTCAACCACAGGCATGTAGGTTGATCCACCGACAAGCACGATTTCGTCCAGTGATCCCGGAGCCACACCGGCTTGCTGGAGCACCAGTTCCGTCGTGTCCTTGGTACGCTGAAGAAGGTCCGCCGTCATCCGCTCGTAATCGGTACGGGACACGGAAACCGACAGCGTGTTGCCCTTGTAATAGACCGTGATTGGTACCTGAGTTTTTGTACTGAGATCCCGCTTGGCGTCTTCAGCTTCCTGCTGGAACGTGAGCATCGTTTCGGGATCCTGGCTTGGATCCACTCCGAATTTGCGTTTGAACTGCTCCACCAGGTGATCGGACAGTCGCTTACTCCAGTCCAACCCTCCGAGCATAACGTCCCCGTCGGTCGCGAGTACTCGAAAGTTGGTCGGAGTATAACGCACGACGGTCACGTCAAACGTACCACCCCCAAGGTCGTAGACCATGATGGTTTTTTCGTCGAGCTTCAGGTCTGTGCGACCGAACTCACCGCGATTCCAGGCATAGGCCAGAGTCGCTGCGGTCGGCTCATTAATGATGTCGATGACGTTCAGCCCGGCAATCTTGCCGGCGTCCTGAGTGGCCTTGCGGCGGACGTCATTGAAATAATAGGGGACCGTGATCACAGCGTTGGCGATCGGGCCGACGACCTTTTCCGCATCCTGCTTCATTTTCTTCAGGATAAGGGCGGAAATGAATTCGGCACTGAGTTTCTTGTTCTGGTAGACAACGAAGAAATCCTTGTTGCCCATCTCGCGTTTGACCGCTTCCACGATGGACTTGGGATCCGCCACGGAAATACGTTCGAAGGAGGGCCCCACCACCACGCGTTCGTCATCCAGAAGGACCACCGACGGCGTGATCGGACGACCGTCCGCATTGGGGATCACGGTTGGATTGCCATCCTTATCGAGCATCGCGATTGCACTGAATGTGGTGCCCAGGTCGATGCCGACGGTATTTCCCTCAAGAAACTTCATTTCATCCTCAGATTTCTGAAAAACCAGCGACTTTCGGAGGGCTCATCCGTGCCCTTGCCTGCGCAGACCTCAGTCGAGAACGTCGTCTGCAGGCTGTCCCTGACCCTGGTAAGGGAGTTTCAGGATTCAATTTCTCTATTCTGACACTGATTTCGGCGGTATTCAAGCGGCAGAAGCGCTGATTTGAGGATCCGTGGTCCACAATCAACGGGAGTTTGACCGATCGCAACAGCATCTGGCCCGCGCAAGGCCCTGGCGTCCCGGATTTACATAGGAAAAACACCACCCTGATTTCCACCTCGGCGTCCCGCGGCAGCATTGCGGGCGGCGGGCCAGGCCAAACGCGGCGGCACGCGTCCGTGGCAATTCAGGGGCAACTCGATGCCTCTCTTCGAAATCGTCGCCGCCCCGGGCTTTCCGTTTGGTGCCAAAAACGGTCTCTGTTATGACTGTCGGCCGAGCCGAGCGGACTTCCATCTCAGCCAGTGGTCTGCCAGCACGATGGCCACCATCGCTTCGCCCATCGGCACAAAACGGGGGAGGAGGCACGGATCGTGCCGACCTTTTGTCCGTATCGTCGTGGGCTGGCCATGCCTGGTCACCGTCTCCTGTTCACGGGCGAGGCTGCTGGTGGGCTTGATCGCGGCGCGCAGCACAATCGGCATTCCGGAACTGATTCCTCCCAGCATGCCACCATGACGATTGCTGCGAGTCGTGATCGTTGCCAAACCGGTGTCTTCCGCCGTGTTTGAAGTGAACAGGTCGTTGTTTTCACTGCCCCGAAGAGTGGCACAACCGAAACCATTCCCGTATTCGACCCCAAGGACAGCCGGCAGACTGAAGAGCGCTTTGCCCAGATCGGCCTTGAGCTTATCGAAGACGGGTTCGCCCAATCCGGCGGGGATCTGAGTGGCAACGATTTCCGAGATGCCCCCGATGGAATCTGTGTCTCGGCGCACTTCGTCAATCAGCGCGATCATCTGCGGCACTACGCTGTGATCCGGACAACGGATCAAGTTGGGGCTGCCGTCGGCAAGAAACTCCACGTCTTTCAGAGTGATGGATTCGGGCTGGGGAATCGAGGCACAGACCGTTCCGACCTGCTTCACATAGCCCAGCACCTGACCACCAAATTCAGCCGCGATCAGTTTTTTGGCGATCGCTCCTGCTGCCACCCGCGCTGTCGTCTCGCGAGCACTGCTGCGACCGCCACCGCGATAGTCCCGAAAGCCGTACCGCGCATCGAACGTGTAGTCCGCATGCCCCGGACGATACTTATCCCGAATGTCGGAGTAGTCACCGCTGCGCTGATCCGTATTTCTGATCAGCACGGCGATGCTGGTCCCGGTTGTCCGACCATCGAAAACGCCGGAAAGTATCTCAGGCTCGTCCTCTTCCTGACGCTGGGTCGTCAGCAGACTCTGACCAGGTCGCCGCCGCCGCAGGTCTGGTCGCAGATCATCCTCAGACAACTCCAGTCCGGCAGGGACGCCGTCAACAATCACAACATTCCCCGGGCCATGACTCTCGCCGGCCGTGGTGATGCGAAACAGCTTTCCAAACGAATTCCCGGCCATTACAGCGACTCCTGACATTCCCTGAAAACTTCAACTGCACGGCCGAGCGGATGTCGGACTGCCGCCACTGCGCTGGTCCGGCGACGAACCGCCACGGTCAACTTCTGCCCTGCCGCTTGCTCAGTCAGCCGGCCACCAGCAATTTCATCTCACGCACTGCACGCTCAAATCCGACGAGCACGGCCTGCGAAACGATGGAGTGACCGATATTGAGCTCGTGCACGCCGTGAATCTGCGCAACTCGGGTGACATTCTGGTAGTTGAGCCCGTGTCCGACGTTCAGAATGAGCCCTTGAGAGCAGGCGAACATTCCCGCCTCACGCAGCCGTTCGAATTCCTGATCCACGCGGTGTTTGCCACGGGCGTCGGCATAGGCACCGGTATGCAGTTCCACCGCTTCAACGCCCAGTTCCCTGGCCTTCTGCACTTGTGCCACATCCGGATCAATGAACAGGCTGACCAGGATCCCGGCGCCCTGCAACTGATCAACACACTGACGCACACGCTGCTCGTGAGTGATGACGTCGAGCCCGCCTTCGGTGGTCACCTCTTCCCGACGCTCCGGAACGAGGGTGGCCTGATCCGGCCGAGTCTGCAGCGCAAATCTGGTGATCTCGTCGGAAACAGCCATTTCCAGATTCAGACGGACTCGCACCGTATCGCGAAGAATCCTGATGTCACGGTCCTGAATGTGTCGCCGATCCTCGCGCAAATGCACTGTGATGGCATCGGCCCCGCCCAGTTCCGCCAGTACCGCGGCGTGCACCGGATCCGGCTCATTCCCCCGACGCGCCTGGCGAATGGTCGCCACGTGATCAATGTTCACTCCCAGCAATGGCATCGAATGGCACTCCTGATCGCTTGAATATCCCGGCCAACACACCCAGCACACCCCAGGGCAGCAGGCAGAAACCGAAATCTGCCAGTCCTCGGAGTTGCACGCTCAATCTCCCGAAACCAAGCGCGTCTCGCTCGCCGCATAGTGTCGTCTATCGGCGAACAACTTGCAAAGTTTGATCCTCAGCAGTTCCCCTTGTTCCCACGAATCTTCAAACCAAAACGTTCAGACCATCAGCCCCCCCGAACTCATCCCCCTGAGCGTTTCGCCATCAAGACCAGGTTTCTCAAAATCAGCTTGAAATGCAGAAAACGTGTCTCTGCACGGGAATTCCAGAGTTTCTCGAGACGAATTTTTCCATCCACCGGCCAAACGATCGCCCAATTTTCAAAAATTCGGCATGTTGCATGCTCACCGGTCGCATCAGCAGTTTGTGCACTGCCGTTATGGCAGTGGATGGCTGGCGTGTCAGTTCTGAAAACGACTGCACCCAGCGACACATTCCTGCGGACTGGTGAACCGCAGGGCCTCACCGGCTTCCGCTGTGCAACTCAGCATTCAGTTCTGACAGGACTCAGACTTCTGCCGGAACTAAGGTAGTGGTGCGGTTGGCCGTCCTGGAGAAACGTGCAATTCGTATGGAACTGCGAAGGTTGGCAACGAGAGGCAGATTCCTGATTTGTTCACTTTTGTTCAGTACGGTGCCACTGAATTGGCAAACCATGTCAATTCTGAAATGATGTCACTCATTGCGGATTGAGCGGGATTTGAATTGAGACGGTTGTCAGGGCATGTTGCCTGTTCGTTGAGACCAGCACGTCGCCTTGTTTTTGAAAAATGTTCTCGGAAAAAAGTTGCGGTTGGCAACAGTCGCATCGACCGGGCAGAGCGATTTGCCAGACGTCTGGTTGTTTCCCCGTTTTGGTTCTCTTCCGTTCCGATCGTCATCACTTGTTTGTTCATCACAGCGATTGCCCGGCCTTCTTCGGTCTGGCAAGGCCGTGTCGAGTGTCAGTGGGATTCCGGGTGGTGCCGAATTTCCCGAGTCACCGCAACTGGGCCGAGGTTTCTCGGGCTGCAGTCGGAACCGGGCTCGGAACAATCGCCACGATTCCGAATCGTCAACAACTGGATGGATTGAAAAATCGGTGCGGTCGTGTCGGCCGTCCCTGTGGAAATTTCGAAGCGAAAGACAGAGACCCCAGCATATGAGTTCCTCGAAAAACCCCACAACTGAGATCATGATCGAAGCGCGTGGCCTGAGTAAATTCTACGGCGACTTCGCAGCAACTCGTGACGTCACCTTCAAGGTTCCCCGCGGTCAGGTGTGTGCCTTTCTGGGTCCCAACGGAGCCGGCAAAAGCACTACGATGAAAATGCTGACTGGATTCCTCGCACCCAGTGCTGGCGAAGCGTTTCTGGCTGGCTACAACGTCGCTGAAGATCGACTGGCAGCCAGCGCCCACCTGGGTTATCTGCCGGAGAATGGACCGTTGTATGTCGAAATGACGCCGGAGAGTCTGCTGGAGTACATGGGGCAGGTGCGAGGCCTGACGGGGAGCGCACTCAGCCAGCGAATGGCCTGGGTATCGGATAAGTGCTGCCTCGCCGAGGTCTGGAGGAAACCCATCTCCAAACTCTCTCGCGGTTTTCGTCAACGAGTCGGTATGGCCCACGCCATGCTGCACGATCCCGATGTTCTGATTCTGGATGAACCGACCAGCGGTTTGGATCCCAACCAGGTGGAGGGGGTCCGCAATCTGATTCTGGAATTATCGAAGACCAAGACGATCCTGCTTTCGACTCACATTCTTCAGGAAGTGCGAGCGGTCTGCAGTCGTGTGGTGCTGATCAATAACGGTAAAGTCGTGTTCGACGGTCCCACTGCGGATCTCGGGAATAACGAAGTTGAAATGGAATCCCATTTCCGCAGGAAAACACTGGCTGGCGTCTGACGACCGGTCATGGACTATCTCGCTATGCGTCTGCGGGAAATCTGCCGTTCGTACGAGAGTTAATCCGGATATCGGTGGCTGGATCAGCGGGCGTGGCAAGGCGGTTGGTGAAAGAGGCTTGCAGAGCCTGCATTCTCATTCACCACCCGCCAGGCAGTAGCGGACCGAGTGCAGACCGATCCCGGAACAACGACCGCGACAGACACACAAATTGAACTTGTTTAAAATCAACCTTATTCTTTTATAACCACCCTTCCGAAGGGTGGACTGAAAACTGCCAGGGAAAGTTTATGATTCGCAGGCATGTGATACGGGCTGTTGCCAGAAGAAACTTCCGCAGTTACTTTTCCGGAATCCTTGGATATCTGTTTATCCTTGTGTTCTGTGTGGCTGCTGCGGCCATGACGTTCTCCACGACGTTTTTTGCAGCCAACCAGGCCAATCTCGATCAGCTGACTCAGGGATTCCCCTGGTTGCTGCTGTTCGTGATTCCCGCGATTACGATGGCGGCATGGGCTGATGAGCGAAAGCTCGGAACCGACGAACTGCTCTTCACCATGCCGGCCACGGAAGTTGAAGTGCTCGCCGGAAAGTACCTGGCCGTGTTGGGTGTCTACACAGTCGCGCTCGGGTTTTCCCTCGTCAACCTCCTCGTTCTGTTCTGGCTGGGCTCACCAGACCCGGGGGCCATCGTGGCCTCCTATGTGGGTTACTGGCTGGCGGGCGGTGCTCTGCTGACAGCCGGAATGCTGGCATCCGCATTGACGAACAGTGCCACGGTTGGATTTGTGCTCGGCGTCGTCTTCTGCTGCGTGCCGATTCTGCTGTATTACGTGACCGATGTTGTGGAATGGCTGGCGGGGTTATCGGGATCAGCCCGAGACATGTTCGAGCTGCGTGATGCCCTGTCATCGCTCAGTCTGCAGCAGCAACTTCAGGACTTCAGTGTCGGGGTGTTGCCTCTGACAGGCATCGTCTGGTTCGTTTCCTTCTCAGCTGTGATGCTGTACCTGAATCTGATTGTCATTTCCAAACGTCGCTGGGCTGAGGGGCGTGAACGATCCATGGGGCTGCAGTTTGCTCTGCGAACCCTCGCTGTGATTGTCACCTGCGGTTCACTGCTGTTTGTCCTCGCAAAGATGCCGCTGCGGGCGGACATGTCAGCCGAGAACCTGTTCACTCTGGCAGATGCCACGCGCAACACGCTGGCTGGCATTCGTGGTCAGCAACGTGTCACGATTCAGGCGTTCATCAGCCCGGAAGTCCCTGGTGACTATGTGGAAACACGGCGGCAACTGGTCGGCTTACTCCGTGAGTTTCGCCGATCAAGCGGCGGTGCGATTGAGTTGCGGGAGATTTCTGTTGAGCCGTTCAGCGAAGAGGCGGAACAGGCCCGGGCGCTGGGTATCGAGCCGGCACGACTTCAGTACGATCGAGACGGCAAGCGTGAAGAGGCCGACGTATTTCTCGGAGCGTTCATTCAGAGTGCGTCTGACGAACTGGTGATCCCGTTCTTTGGTAAGGGGCTGCCGATTGAATACGAACTGACGCGGTCGCTGAGGACTGTTTCTCAGGAAAAGCGATTGCGAGTCGGTGTGCTCGTGACCGATGCTCAGGCCATGTCCGAAGGGGCGGGCGGCGGAAAATGGGAGATCATTCGCGAGCTGCAGAAGCAGTACAAAGTCGTCGCGGTCAATCCCTCGCAGAAGATCCTTCCGGCAACAGAAAAAACAGACTCAGAAACAAAGGATGACGCATCACCTGACGAAAAGTCTTCTGATGAAGAAAAAGACGCGGCGGAAAAACCTGCAGACGGTGCACAGACCGGTAGCTTCGATGTGCTTCTGGCGATCATGCCTTCTTCACTCACACAGCCACAGATGGACAACCTGCTCGAATACGTCAAAGCCGGGAAGCCGACACTGATTTTTGACGACCCGTGCCCGTATGTGTTTCAGAATCAGGCCGGACTGGCGATGGCGCCTCGCATGCCAAAACCAGGTGGTGGTGGTGGCATGTTTGGTGGTGGAGCACCTCCGGAACAAAAAGCCGACAACGGCGAACTCACAGCACTGATGACGTTATTGAATGCGAAGTGGGACAACGGGCAGATCACCTACGATCGCAGCAACCCACACAGCCAGTTTGCAACCTTGCCGCCAGAGTACGTCTTTGTCTCTCGCACAGGCAATCAGGGCAGTCCGTTTTCTGAGGACAGCGGCGTTACCTCGGCACTGCAGGACATGGTTCTGCTGTATCCGGGAACGGTGGTTGATCGGGCCGGTCGCAAGGATCAGGAATTTATTCCGCTGCTCCGGACCAGCAAAGAGTCCGGATTGCTGGAGTGGGATGATTACACGTCCCAATCCTTCAGCCCGTTCACAATGTCGCCCTCGCGTGAAATCAACCCCAATCCTCGCCGCCGTGACGATAACGAATCCCACGTGATTGCGGCCATGATTCGCAACACATCCAATGAAACACCGCTGAATGTCGTATTTTGTGCGGATATCGACATGATTACTGATTGGTTCTTTGAAGAGCGAAATCGGGGGAGGCTGGATGTTCAGTTCGACAACGTGACCTTCGTCCTGAATGCCGTTGATGCTCTGGCTGGTGACGAGACTTTCATTCCACTGCGATCGCGTCGTGAAAAGCTGCGAACTCTGCAGTTCGTGGAAAGCCGGACCAGTACGCTGAGAAAGAATCTGAACCGGGAAGAAAAAGAAGCCCAGGAGCAGATGGATAAGGTTTTGGCAGACGCGGAAAAGGAACTGCGTGATGAGATCAAAAAGATCGAAGAAGATCAGACTCTGGATGATCGCAGTCGCGAGGTGCAGTTGACCCAGAAAGAGCAGCAGCTGAATCGCCAGCTGGAAGTGCAGAAGGAACAGCTGGAACGTGACGTGAATTCACGAGTGCGCAAGTCGGCTCTCGAGATGAAACGCGAAGTTCGCCGCGTCGAAAACACGGTTCGCATCGCGGCCTGCATTCTTCCCGCCATCCTGCCAATTTGCTTTGGCATGCTGTTTCTGGGACTGCGAAATGTGGCCGAAGCACAGTCCATCAACCCCAATCGAAGGAAGAGCTGAATCAGCGGGATGTTGTGACATCATTCGTTCAGTTTTTCTTCGCACACTTTTTGAATCATCAGGTCATCCCATGAACTCAACAAACCGAACAGTGGTTTTTCTGGGTGTCGCATTAGGGTCTGTCTTGCTGGCGACTGCTGTCCACTTCATCAGCCGCCCACCGGCCGTGGAAGGTTACTCAGAAGTCGGGCAGGATTTTTTTCCCGACTTCAAGGACCCCCTCAAAGCGACCGAACTCAGCGTTGTGAAGTATGACGCCGACGCGAAAGAGTCTCAGTCGTTTTCCGTCAGGAAAAACGACGCGGGGCTGTGGACCATCCCGTCGCATCATGACTACCCGGCAGAAGCCGCCGAGAGATTGGCGCGAACGGCTGCGTCGATGATCGGCATTCGCAAAGTTGCCATTCGCAGCCGCAGTAAGGACGACTGGGCACGCTATGGCGTGGCTGATCCCAGTGAAGAGGTCGCGGCCACTGTGGCAGCCAGCACCGATGAAGGTGCGGCGGCTGATCCGCGCGGCACGCGTCTGACTCTGAAGGACGGCAGCGGCAACTCGCTTGTCGACTTGATCGTGGGGCCCGCTGTTGAGGGTCAGGAACAACAGTACTACGTGCGGCAACCGGAAAAAAACACCGTGTTCATCGCAAAGCTGAATGTGGATCTGTCCACGAAGTTTGCGGACTGGATCGAACCTGACCTGCTGAAGGTCAATCAGCCGGATGTGAACAATGTCGTCGTCAACCGCTATTCAGTGGACGAACAACAGGGCGAAATTGTTCCCGGCGAAGTCCTGACATTCAGTAAAGAACGCAATGCGACCAAATGGAACCTTGATGGACTGAACACGGAAACCGAACAGGTCAAAGAATCCGCCATCACTGATCTTGTGCGCAATCTGGATCAGCTGAAGATCGTGGGGGTGCGTCCCAAGCCCGCCGGGCTCAACGCTGACCTGACGGTCTCTTCCGAAGTCGCGCAGAATCCTCTGATGCGACAGGTGCTGCAGGCTGATATGGCAAGGCAGGGCTTTTTCATTGCCCGTGGGCCAGACAACACAGTGAAACTGGTTTCCAACGAAGGTGAGCTTGTCGCCGGAACAAGCAACGGTGTCCGCTACACCCTCTACTTCGGGGAGATTGCTCGAGGAAGTGCCAGCGACATCGAAACCGGGCTGACGTCCACGCCGGAAGGCGAAGAGAAAAAGGCCGATGATGCTGCAAAAGAAACGGCCCCGGATGCGGACGCCCCGCCGAAAACGGACGATGCAGAGGCAGAAAAAGGCCCACGTCGCTATCTGCTGGTCAAGGTGGACTACGACGAAGCTCTGCTGGGCGGCAAGCCGGAAGCCCCAGTGGCCCCCGAGAAGCCTGCCATCCTGAATGATGCGGCTGCCCCACGGGATGCTGCAGAAGCAGAAAAAGCTGCCGAGTCTGTACCAGCCGACGCTCCAGCCCCGGATGCTGCCAAACCTGTCGAAGCAACTCCGGAAACTCCGCCTGACACCCCGGTTCCTGATGCTGCACCGACGGCGCCTCCCACTGAGACTCCGGCGCCGGGTTCATGTGACGAGCCAGCGGCTGCCGCTCCTGCTCAGACCGATGCTGCCACGCCAGCCCCGCAGGAGCCCGCTACTGTAGCGGCCGAACCACCAGCAACGACTCCTGCTCCGGCAGCAGCCCCCCCTGCGGAAGGGCAGCCCACTGACGCAGCGGCCACACCGGCAGTTGAGACTGCGCCTGCTGCTGACCCCGCAACTCCAACGCAGCCTCCCGCAGATCCAAAGGCCGAGGCTCAAAAGCAATACGATCAGGCAATCGCCGAATACGAGGCGGCAAAGGCCGGACACGAGTCTGCTGTCAAAGCATGGGAGGATCGGGTCAAAGAAGGCAAAAAACGCGTCAAGGAATTGTCGACTCGATTCTCGGGTTGGTATTACGTCATCACCGCTGAGAGCTTCGAGAAGTTCCAGTTGTCGCGTGACGGGGCTGTTGAGCCCAAATCAGCAACTCCAGCCCCGGGTGCTGAAGGCGGTGCAGGATTGCCTGGTGGCTTGCCACCAGGGCTATCAATTCCGGGATTTCCCGGTGCTCCCGGGAATTGATCCCCGGACGCACCCTCGCAGCAACGTTAGCCCTCCGCAAGGAGGGCTTTTTTGTGGGCATGCCAAAACGCTGTTGTGCTGCTGATCGTCCAGCCTACCAGAGTCACTTCAACGCTTGGAAAGATGGCGTTGAAAAAGGCGCGACACCAGCGATCCGAGTCACAGTGTTCCGAGATGCCGCGAGGGAAATTCGACAGATCTCCGCCGTGAAGATGTGGACAACGCGGCAAATACGAACCGCCGGAGAGAACGCGGAACGTCTTATTTTCCCAGTCGCTGTCTTTCGCTTTGAATGAATGCCCAGTGTCGCAGTTTGGCCTGTTCAAACTCATTCTTCAGTTCTGGTCGCTGAACTTCGTACTTTGCGCAGTACGCGTCCGCCGCCTCTGCGGCCTGCATTGCCGCTGCGTCGTCCTGCATCAGGTGATATTCCCAGACTTCCGCATACCGGTAGTTGGTCAGCCGAATGGCATCAGGATCTGACTCAGGATTCAGCTGAAGCAGGCGTTCCTGAACGGCACAGGCCCTGTCGATAATGCTTAGACAATCCTGATGTCCCTTGATTGCAGAATAATATCCGGCAGCGTTCATCAGCATCTCAGCGCTGGTCCTGAGGTCGCCACTGTATTGCTCGCTAGCCTGTCCCCTCAGCTCCGCCAATTGCTGAATCAACTCCGCCATCTTCACGTAGGCCGCGGCGGCAGCCGCTTGATCTCCGCGATGGGCAGCCTCACGTGCGATCAATTCCTGAAGCCGGATGTCAAAGTTCAGAGAACCCAGCGGGCTGCTGGCTTTGTTTCGAAGTTGATCAATGTTGTTTCGAATCCACTCGATCTCACCGCGGACAGACTGCTGCGGGGCGACGCTTTCCAGCAGCCAGACATAGGTAATCGCAGAGTCGATCTCTGCGGGTTCCAGTGGCTTGCTCATTCCGACAACATCAAGATATTCACGGTAAGCTCGCAGGGCTTCCTGATAAAACTGTACCTGAGACTCAGACGCGAGGGAGCGGACGAACGAATCCGGCGAGAGAGTGATCTGCAGTAACTTCTGCATGGAATTCATGGCAGACTGAAGCTGTTTCGCCAGACCTTGCGAGCTTTTCTGCGCCTGTTCTGCAGCGACTTCGGCCAATTTCGCATTTTTTCGGGCGGCCTCAGCATTCCTGTTTGCCGAGGCTTCTGCCTGCGAGGCCTTTGTGCGCAGTGCTTTTTCGGAAGCAGCAAACAACAGCGCCATGGTGATCATTGTTACAACGGCAACCACCGAAATGCCCCCCATGGCGGCAATTCTGCGATTGCGGCGAATCCACCGAACGACCCGCACCCAGTCACTGATCGGGCGAACGCTGACAGGACGGCCCTCGACGACAGCTCGCAGGTCAGCCAGCAGCCGTTCTGCACTGCCGTAGCGGTCTTTGGGCGATTTGGCCAGACACTTCAGGCAGACCAGTTCAATATCCCGGGATACTCGAGGACTCAGCATGCGAGGTGGAACCGGATCATGTTCGCGAATCATGCTCATCGTCACCGCGGGATCGTTAGAGACGAACGGCGGTCGACCAGTCAGCAGCTCATAAAGAATCGTCCCAAGGCCATAAACGTCGGAAAATGGACCGGTTTGAGACGGGTCCCCTGCGATCTGTTCCGGAGCCATATAACAGGGAGTACCGAGGATCTGCCCGGCGTGCGTCATCGTCTGCTGATCCAGCACACGAGCGAGTCCAAAGTCGGACACTTTGACATCAATGTCCTGCAGACGCACTCGGGACCGATCGACCGTGCCGGGCAATCGGAGCAGGATATTGGAGGGTTTCAGGTCCCGGTGGATAATCCCCGCCTGGTGAGCGTGGCCGACCGCTGTCGTGATTCGCATCAGTAACGAAATCGCCTCAACTTCTCCGACTGGTTGTCCGCGCAGGTAATCGGCCAGCGTCGGACCGTCGACGTATTCCAGCACCAGCGCTGGACGCCCTTCACTTTCCGACAGTTCATAAACTGTCACGATATTCGGATGCGATAATCGCGCCAGTACATTGGCTTCCTGAACCAACCGCTCTGTCGCATGGAAATCAGGTTGCAGGCCGCGCAGCGCTTTGATGGCCACTGGCCGCTGCATCTTGTCGTCCCACGCTTCCCAGACGACCCCCATGCCACCAGTTCCCGCAAGACGAATTTTTCGATAGCGGAAGTTCCCGGCATGCGTCTCTGCTGCGTCCGCAATGCCATCCCGGGAGTCAGGATGAATCAAGGGCGATAACCTGTCACTGAAAACACTCGCTATCCCGGGCACGGATTTACGTGCTGCATCCGGTGGACTCAGCGGGGCAATCAGTTCATCCCAGGAGGAATTTGCCGAATCCTGAAGCTGCCGGGAAAGTAAGTTCAGACACTCCTCACAGACCTCGGTGTGAACTTCAAATTGCTCGCAATCCGAATCCCCAAGGGCCCCTGAAACATACAAAGCAACGAGGCCACTCTTTTCACACCGGACGGATGTCTCCGCCATTCCATGTCCCCCTGCGTCGTACCGCCGTACCGGATCGACATCGTCAGTCAGTTTCCGTCTGCCTTACCTGCGTGAGCCGCCGCATTTCCACCTGAATCATTCGCTGAACTCGCGCCTTGGCGGTATGGACCTTATCGACAGACAAATCCAGTGCGGCGGCGACATCAGCCCCGGAAACCCGTTCCAGTGCGTGCAATCGAAAAGCCTCCCACGTCTTTTGCTGCACCCGGCCTCGAACAATTGCCATGCAGCGTTCCAGCAGGTCCACCTGCTGCAGTCGTTCGAATTCAAGCTCGAGGGCGTCGATCTCGTTCGTTGCCTCCCGATACTTCTCGCGAACCTCGCGCAGTCGCGAATAGCTCTCAGCCTTTCCCAGCGCGTTACACCGACAACGCCACGCAATCGCATACAACCAGGCACGCAGACTACCACGCCCATTCCGGCGGAAGGCATGAATTTTTGTGAGCACAACAACCAGAGAATCCTGCATGATGTCGTCCACTTCGGACTGCGGAACCCGCCTCCAACGACACCATGAGAGAATGACCTGCTGGCAGTGCTGGGCAAACTGATTCCACGCGTCACCGTCGCCGGACTGTACCCGGCCCAGCATTCCCACTGAAGTTTCACAGCGAACGACGGCCACTGACCTCTCCTTCGTGGAACTATCAATCACCCGGGGACTATCGTGCCCAATCCATCATCCGCAACAAGGTCTCTCCATAAGTCTGTGTATTTTCAAGAGCTGGAATCTTTTCACGCCCCCTGAACCACATCTCCTGCTCCCACTCCTGTCTGATTTTCGAGAATGAGAGTCTACACCCAGGGGACTCGAAATCAAGTGGGTTTCCAGGGGATTGCGATCGTCGAACTCCACTGTTTCCCGAAATCAAATTCACTTTACGATTTTCTCGCGCCAGTTTTTCGCCCTTGCAACCATCCCCCATCTGGGGGGTCATGCACGGTTGTCGTCGCGTCAACATTTTGCGGGGCGGTCGGAACTGGTCACTACCGTTGAGTCACTTCCATTGAGAATTCGGGCATTGCGACAAGTCCCCGAAGCCTCAACGACACAGCGGAAGGGCCTGTTTACCATCTCGCGAGATCTCGGCACAAATCGTCCGCCTGTGCTTGCAGGCAACAGCATCGGCTCCTCCGTGTGAATCTCTGCAGCGAGTTCTGGACTTGATGACACCGCATCGCTTCGGCAGCGGCTGCGTTCCGGTCCCGGAGGTGGTGTGATTATGGCATTGTCTCAGTGGATTAAAGAGTGTTCGTCTCTGCTGAAGTCGTCGAGCAGTCGCAGTGCGCGGCGGCGGGCTGGGCTGGGGCGGTCTCGACGCCAGCAGTCGGTCGAGCTGTCCCATGCTCGTCAAGTTCGCTCGTTTTCCGAAAGCCTCGAACAACGTGTGCTCCCGGCGAATCTCGCATGGGTCGGTGATGTCAGTCCGCAGTGGAATGACACCAGCGGCCCTTTGT
>JBDKIW010000482.1:0-5031 GCA_039796955.1 Planctomycetota bacterium | reverse complement strand
GGGTTTACAGCGGCGCGAGTGCACAGGGATCTGGCTGGACTGGATCGCATCGTGGAAGCCACCTTCCAGGGCTGAGGTCTCAACGCCACGCTACAGAACGGAGTCTGCTGGTGGACATGTTTCGAATTCAGGGTGGCCGCCCCTTGAACGGTCTGGTCCGCCTTGATGGCAGCAAGAATGCCTCACTGCCGGCCATGGCTGCAGGCCTTGCGATGCCTGGTGGATTGATCCTGCGTAACGTTCCGGGGCTTCGTGATGTCGAGACCATGAGTCAGCTTCTGACCTCGATGCATGTCGAAGTTCAGCAGCCACGCGCGGGCGAAGTTCACATCGTGGCGGGTCGGCACACCAATGGTCTTGCCGCCTATGACCTCGTGCGACAAATGCGAGCCAGCGTCTGCGTCCTCGGCCCGTTGCTCGGTCGCTTTGGTCAGGCAACAGTCTCGTTACCCGGCGGCTGCAATATCGGGCATCGTCCGATTGACCTGCACCTGCAGGGCCTGGCCGCATTGGGGGCCGACATCCGGCTCAGCGGAGGCTACGTGACGGCTCGGGCACGACGTCTTCGCGGCACCGAGATTGATCTTGGCGGCCCCTTTGGTCCAACGGTGACCGGCACCTGCAATCTGATGATGGCTGCGGTTCTTGCCCATGGCAGCACACGTATCCTCAACGCAGCCAGAGAACCGGAAATTGAAGATCTGGCAGCGCTGCTGACAAAAGCCGGCGGCAGAATCTCCGGTGCAGGAACATCGGTGATCGAAATTGAAGGTGTGGACTCACTGTCGGCATCCGTGGTCGAACATACGGTGATGCCGGACCGAATTGAAGCCGGCACGTTCGTGATTGCCGGACTGATGGCCGGTGGAACATTGCAAATTCCCGAGGCCCCGCTGCAATCGCTCAACACATTTCTGGAACTGCTGCTGCAGATGGGCGCGGACATTTCCTGTGAAGACGGAGTGCTGCAGGTCCGCGGAGGCAAACGTCTGCGCTCAGCCACCTTCACCGCACGCCCCTATCCGGGGATCCCCACAGACCTGCAGGCACAACTGATGGCACTGCTGGCCATGTCGGAAGGAGCCAGTGAGGTCACGGATGCCGTCTTTCCGGACCGCTTCATGCACGCCGCAGAACTGGTCCGCATGGGCGCCGATATTCGAGTGTTCGGAAACACGGCCCGGGTGCAGGGTGTCCGGGAACTGCACGGCGCACCGGTGATGGCCTGTGATCTGCGAGCCAGTGCAGCCCTCGTTCTGGCGGCGCTGGCCGCGAACGGAGAAACAGAACTCCGCCGGGTCTACCACCTCGATCGGGGCTATCAGGGGTTCGACGTCAAACTCAGCCGCCTCGGTGCGATCGTGGAACGAATCCAGGACGCCCCCGAACCCGCCAGGCCATTGATTCCCCCGCCTCACTTCGATGTGGACCGGAAATTCCCCCAGCCACCCACAGTGGCAAATCCCGAAAAATCGGCAAATTCCGCCGAATCCACACTCTGACACACATTCCCGCAGGTCGTCCACCTGCCACAGAACGAATTCAACGCCCCGATTCCTCCGGTGTTGGGAGAGTCGGTCGGGGAAGTTGGAGAACGGATTGAATGCAAATCGCGTGAATCCTACAATCCACCGCTTCTACGGGATCGGTGCCTTTTCCCGCCAGACCCTTCGGGTTCGGCGGGTACGGGGAACTGCCGCAGACACAGCAGAATTCGTCAGCGAATTTTTCAGGGAAGTCATCTCCGGATTGCCTCCTGCACGTGCTCGTTTCGCAGACGCGGACTGCTCAATCGTGGCAATCCACTGATCCGCCGTTTCCAATCTCTGGTTTTCTCGTGTCTCTCAATGCCGACACCCAATTCTCAGCCGCCCCTGAATTGTCAGGCGGTCTGCCAAGTGTTCGGTTGCGGCGAAGTTCGAGGCGTCCAGGCCAGCAGATTCCGAAATGGCGATTCTTGCAGTGACCATATGCAGACCTGAGGTCTGAGAACTATTTTTCTGTTTGGGGATTCGAATGCTGGATCAGGCAGTGATGGGATCAATCTCTGGAATTGCCCCGGAAGAACTGGAAGAATGGTACGAGTCCCTTGAGGACATTCTGCACCGCTACGGCGCCGAGAAACTTCGTGCCCTGCTGGTTTCGCTGCAGGAACGTGCTTATTCCCGCGGTGTCATGCTGCCGTTCACCGCCAATACTCCTTATATCAACACCATTCACCACACCGAACAGCAGAAGTTTCCGGGCAATCGGGAACTGGAACGCCGGATCAAAAGCATCGTACGGTGGAATGCCATGATGATGGTGGTCCGCGGAAACACGTACTACAAGGGTGTGGGCGGTCACATTTCGACCTTCGCGTCGTCCGCCACCCTGTACGAAGTCGCGCAGAACCACTTCTTCCACGCTCGCACGGCCGATCACACCGGCGACATGGTCTATTTCCAGGGCCATGCCGCGCCCGGCATGTACTCCCGCGCCTTCCTCGAAGGCCGACTGACAGAATCACATCTGGAAAACTTCCGACGCGAACTACCGGCAGGCGGCGGCTTGTCCAGCTATCCGCACCCGTGGCTGATGCCCGACTTCTGGCAGTTCCCCACCGTCTCCATGGGACTCGGTCCGATCTGCTCGATCTACCACGCCCGATTTCTGCGTTACATGGAGCACCGCGGACTGGTCAACACGGCCAAATCCCGCGTCTGGGCGTTCCTTGGTGATGGCGAATGCGACGAACCGGAATCACTCGGCGCCCTGACTCTCGCCTCCCGCGAAAACCTTGACAACCTCACCTGGGTCATCAACTGCAACCTGCAGCGACTGGATGGACCAGTTCGAGGCAATGGTAAGATCATCCAGGAATTGGAAGCCGCCTTCCGCGGAGCCGGCTGGAACGTTATCAAAGTCGTCTGGGGAAGTGACTGGGACGCGCTGCTGGATGCCGATGAAAAAGGCAAACTGGTCAAGCGCATGGGCGAAGTTGTCGACGGTCAGTATCAGAAGTACACCGTGTCAGACGGTCAGTACATCCGCAACCACTTCTTCGGGGCAGACCCGGAAGTGCTGAAAATGGTGGAACACCTCTCCGATCAGCACCTCGAGACGATTCGTCGCGGTGGTCATGACCCGGAAAAGGTCTTCGCCGCCTATTACTCCGCGGTGCATCACAAGGGTGCCCCCACGGTCATTCTGGCCAAGACCGTCAAGGGCTACGGCCTCGGAGATGCTGGCGAAGGCAAAAACGTCGCCCACAACCAGAAGGAAGTGAATCTCACCGAACTGAAAGCCTTCCGGACTCGGTTCAACATCCCGGTCAGCGATGCCGAAATCGAAAAACTGCCGTTCTACAAACCGGCCGCTGACAGTCCCGAGCTGAAGTATCTGCATCAGCGACGTGCTGCTCTGGGTGGTCACATCCCGCAGCGTCACGCCTGCACAGAAACTCTGCAAATCCCGTCTCTGAAAGACAAGCTCTGGGAATCAAAACCTCTGCTGGCGGGCAGCGATGGTGGCGAAGGATCCACCACCTTCGCTCTTGGAAACATCGTTCGCAAACTGATTACCGACAAGGTGCTTGGCCCCCGTATCGTACCGATCATCCCGGATGAAGCCCGGACGTTCGGCATGGAAGGGCTGTTTTCTCTCTGCGGAATTTATTCCAGCAAGGGACAGCTCTACGAGCCCGTCGATGCCAACAGCATGATGTACTACAAGGAAGCTCGCAACGGCCAGCTGCTGGAAGAAGGCATCAACGAAGCAGGGGCCATGGGATCGTTCATCGCTGCCGGTTCGGCCTACGCCAACCTCGGCATGAACATGATTCCCTTCTACGTCTACTACTCCATGTTCGGGTTCCAGCGCGTCGGTGACCTGATCTGGTGCGCTGCAGACACCCGAGTCAAAGGGTTCCTGTGCGGTGGCACCTCCGGGCGCACTACACTCAACGGCGAAGGACTGCAGCACGAAGACGGCCACAGCCAGCTCATGGCCACCACTGTGCCCTCGCTCAGATCCTACGATCCGGCCTATGGCTACGAACTGGCGGTCATCGTTCAGGATGGCCTTCGCAGAATGTACGCGGAAGGTGAAGAAATCTTCTACTACCTTTCCGTGTATAATGAAAACTATGCACACCCGGCCATCCCACAGCAGGAAGGCATCGAGGAAGGCATTCTCCGAGGTATGTATCGCTTCAGCACCACGGACTCCGCACCCGGCCAGACGGTGCGTCCGCAGCTGTTCGGCAGCGGCACCATCCTGCGGGAAGCCATCCGGGCTCAGAAGCTGCTGAAGGAACAGTTCAATATCGGCAGTGATGTGTGGAGTGTCACCAGTTACAGCGAACTGCGACGCGACGCCATGGACTGCCAGCACTGGAATCATCTGCACCCCGATCAGCCCGCCAAAGTCAGCTATCTTGAAAAAACTCTCGCGGGAATCTCCGGGCCGTTCATTTCCACCAGCGACAACGTACGACTGGTTGCCGATCAGATCCGCGAATGGATCCCCGGCGACTACATCGTCCTTGGAACCGATGGATTCGGACGCAGCGAAACTCGAGCCGAACTGCGACGACACTTTCAGATTGACGCCGAATGCACTGTTTACGCGACGCTGCGAGGTCTCGCGAAGGCAGGTGCGTTCCCGGCATCCAAACTGCCTGACGTCCTGAAACAGCTCGATATCGATCCCGAAAAGATCAACCCACTCAACGCCTGATGGTACCGCTGATGCTTGCTGTGGTCACACACCGCAACAACATTCGCTGACGCTGCCGACCGGATCACCGGCGGCAGCTGGCCAGCAACCACCAGACACCAGGTTCTCTGTGATTTCACAAAACTACGTGACATCACCGGTCCCCCTCAACGGACCGCCCTAAACTCTCGTCGATCAGCCTCCTTTCTTTTCGAAGTCATTCCGCTCATGGCCATCGAATTCAAACTGCCGGAAGTTTCTGAAGGTGTCACTTCTGTCGACGTCGCCGACGTTCGCGTTAAGGAAGGTGACGTGATCGAAGCCGGAGCCGTC
>JBDKIW010000481.1:0-5617 GCA_039796955.1 Planctomycetota bacterium | reverse complement strand
GGTTGAGGATCCACCAGTTCCGGATCCGGTTGGTTCTGAGGCGGCACAATGGAAGCACAGTCGGCGGAGTATGCATCTGGTCAGCCTGTATTCAAGCGACGTCTGGGGCGCGGATTAAATGCATTGCTGGGCAGCGTGGAAGAAGATTCCAGTGACCAGCCCGCAACGATTCCGATGCCGTCGATGAGTGCTCCGCTGACCCCCGGATCTGATGAGATTGTGCTGGAGCAGATCGAGCGCAACCCATCACAGCCGCGTCGCGATTTTGATCAGGTGGCCATCGATGAACTGGCCGACAGTATTCGTCGGCACGGCATACTACAGCCGTTGCTGGTGAGGGCGCGGGAGGATGGCCAGCCGGGATACCAATTGATTGCCGGGGAACGCCGGTGGCGTGCCGCTCAGCAGGCAGGTCTCGAGAAAGTTCCCTGCCGCATCATCCAGTTTTCTGATCGGCAGGCCACTGAGGCGGCTCTTGAGGAAAACCTGAAGCGCGAGGATCTGAACGTTCTGGAAAAGGCCGTCGCGTTTCGGGAGTATCTGGATCGATTTGGCGGGACCATCGAGGACCTTGCTCGGCAACTGAGCATGAGTCGTGCGAACGTCAGCAATATGATGCGACTTCTGGAGCTGCCGGAGCCTGTGCAGCAATTGCTGCGAACTGATCGCATTACTTCCGGGCATGCTCGCGCCTTGCTGCCGCTGGCGGCTGAGCAGCAGTGTGTGCTGGCGACTCGGATTGAGACCGAGCAGTTGTCTGTTCGACGGGCGGAAGAGATTGTGCGGGAGATGCTGCAGTCTGCCCCAGCGACGCAGATAGACGAGTCCGGGGAAAACGCTGCGGATGCAGCAGCGGCCAGACCGGAGATGTCTAATCACGTCCTGTCACTCCAGGGGGCCCTGAGAGATGTGCTGGGGGCGAAGATTGACATTCGTCTGAAGAAGAATGATGCCGGGCAGATTGTGATCCATTTCAATGGCAACGCCGACTTTGAGCGGATTGTCGGCAAGCTTCGCAAGTCTGCCTGAGTCGAGGCGCGATGCTTCAGAGTTGGGAACCCGTGTCATGATGCAGCGTGAGCAGATCTCTGCTGCTGTGCAGGATGCTGCAGACGGAAGCCTGTTACTGGTGCATGTTCAGCCGAAAGCCCGCAGAAATCAGCTCTGCGGGATGCATGCTGACCGTCTGAAGGTTGCCGTCACTGAACCTCCGGACAAAGGCAAAGCGACGGCCGCAGTATTAGCTCTTATAGCGACCGCACTGCACGTTCCCTTGTCCAGACTCACTGTTCTGCGGGGCGAGATCAGTCGACGTAAAGACATTCACGTGCAGGGCATTGCTGCAGCGGTTATTGTGGAGAGATTGCTTCAGGTGCTGTCAGACACGAAGTGACGCGGGGGCGGTGGAAGCTGTTTGTCTCCGCTGGTGAGTACGAAAAAAGCCTCATGTCACGAGACATGAGGCTTCAGTTCTGGTGCCGTCGTGAGTGTGTCAGAGTGACGCGTCCGGCTGACCGGGCAGTTCACAGAGACGTTCGTCATTACTTCAGAGAGCCCTTCTTCAGGCCGTCACCACTGACTTCGATTGGCTTTTGAGCATTGTCGCCAGCCTTCACCTTCACGGTGTACTTTCGGTTGATATAACCGACCTTCTCGTGCCATACGCGGAATTCGTGTTCTCCGGCTGGCAGTCCTGGAATGGTGAACTTTCCGTCCTTGTCTGTAACGGCGGCGTATGGATGATCAGCAACCATCCAGTAAGCGGCCATCCAGGGATGAAAGTCACAGGTAACTTTCAGTGGCAGGCTTTCTGCCGTTTTGCATTCAATCTTCTGGCCCTTGCCTTCAGCCGTGTTGGGGGCGATGAGCACATTTGTGGCCGTATTCTTCAGCGGGTAGGTGTGTGTGTTGTGGGCGACTGCGTCGCCTGAGATCACTTCAACTGTCTGACCCGCGCGAACGACGAGGGCGTGCGGAATGAAGACGCAACCCTTCTGGTCGAAAATCACCGTCTGCTTTTCCGGCGTTTTCAGGTCCGGATGAATCGTTTTGGGTGCCTTGGCAAGGTAGACAAACACATTGGCCAACCCCTTGTTTTCCGGGTTGATCACGAGGTCGTCTTTGTAGGTGTCGGCGGCAGCACAGACTTCCTTGTCCTTAATGGCTGCGTCTTTCTTATGCAGCAGTTCTGGTGCTGGAACAGCACCGGAAACGATCACCTGTCCTGTCACCGTGCCCCAGTCTTCGGCAACGGCAGGGGCGAGGGAGAGAACAGAGAGCACCGCTGTCAGCAGGGTCTTTTTCATAAACAGATCTTTCTGAGAAGGAACTTTGGCCTGAAACAACCGGGACTGGGCTGGCCCCGACCATCGGAATCAGGTCAAAAGAAGCATGTGGTCACGAAAAACGGCAGGCCTTCTGAAGTGCTTCAACCTCTGACAGTCCCTGGCGAGGCACACTCCGGATGGGCTACACAGCAGGCAGACCGCAGTGGAGTGGAGCAGGTAACTTCGTCCGCGTAGAAACACACTGAAATTCTACGGATGGTTAGAATTGAAGTCGAATCGTTGGGGCAAAAAGCGGTGGTCTGAGTGGTCGATTTTTCAGTGTTGAGATGGAAAACCGACGTAAGCCTCCGTTTTTCCCCAGTTTTCGGAACACCCTGGCAATTGGTTGGCGGGTGATGCTGACGGGTTTGCGGGTTTTGTGGTTGGATGCTGGGCGCCTGATGTCCTCTGGACGCCGTGGCGATTTCGGACAGAGGATTCAGAAGAACTGACCGCGGGCCGAGGGTTCGAACGCGTTGGGATAATGGGTGATTTCCGGGTCCGACTGGGGGTCCTTCCAGAGGATCGAGATGATGTCGAGTCGGCAGGGTTGGTCCAGTCGGCGATTCTGCTTCAGCCAGACCAGTGCGGCACGCGACATGCGATCCTGTCGCAGGCGATTCACGGATTCGAAGGGGAGTCCATCGTTGTCTGAGGAGCGGGTTTTAACTTCCACAAAGATCGTGGTTTTCCCGGTTTCTGCGATGATATCGATTTCGCCGAAACTGTTCCGATGTTGTGTCGCAAGGATGCGGTAGCCCTGAGTCTGGAGAAATCGTACGGCGGCCTTTTCGCCCTGCAGTCCGAGGTTGTTTCCGGAGCGGTTGCCCATGATCGGATGGTTCCGTTCAGCTGAGAATATCCTTCAGTACCATTCCATGAACATCTGTCAGCCGCATATCACGTCCTCCGAAGCGGTACGTTAATCGTTCGTGATCCATTCCCATCAGGTGCAGCATGGTGGCGTGCATGTCATGGATTTCCGCCTTGTTGACGACGGCTTTGTAGCCGAACTCGTCGGTTTCGCCGTAAATTGTGCCGCCTTTGATACCGGCCCCGGCCATCCACATGGAAAATCCGAATGGATTATGATCACGTCCGTCGGAACCCTGGGCAAAGGGGGTTCTGCCGAATTCTCCGGACCAGACAACCAGCGTGCGGTTCATCAGTCCGCGTTGTTTAAGATCGGTCAGCAGGGCTGCGATGGGCTTGTCCACGGATCTGGCATTTTTGGTGTGTCCATCGACCAGGTTGCTGTGCTGATCCCAGCGATCTCCATTTCCGGCCGGGCAGGTGAGTTCGATGAAACGCACGCCACGCTCGACGAGTCGGCGTGCCAGCAGGCATTCGCGGGCAAAGATCTGAGTGTTGGGGAACTCATCTGAGATTCCGTACAGGTCCTGCGTTTCCTTTGTCTCGTCACTGAGGTTCATCAGGTCGGGGACAGCCAGTTGCATCCGAGCGGCCAGTTCGTAGTTGCGAATTGCCGATTCGACCTGATCATCGTGTCCATAGCGTTCGCTGGTGTTCAGATCGAGGGAGCGAATCAGGTCGAGTTTTCGACGTTGGCTGGTGGCGGTTGTTTCGCGAGGGCGGATATCGGCGACCGGGGGATCTCCCAGACCAAACACGCTGCCCTGGTAACTGGCGGGCAGGAATCCACTGCCGAAATTATCGAGGCCACCTGGAGGAATCAGTCCGCCGTTCAGAATCACGAAGTGCGGTAAGTCCACGCATTCGGAGCCGAGTCCGTAACCGAACCACGCTCCCATGGACGGTCGGCCCTGCAGTCCGGAGCCGGTATGCAGAAAGTAGTTGGCATTGGTGTGTTCCGGAAAGGCGGAGGTCATTGAGCGAATGATGGCCATATCGTCAACGTGACGGGCCATTTCCGGAAACAGATCGCTGACCGGTATGCCGCTCTGGCCGTAGTTTTTGAATTTCCACGGACTGGCGAGGGTGTTACCGATGTTGTTGAATTGAGTGGGTTCGATCCTGCTGGGGAATGGCTTGCCGTGCATTCTTTCGAGGGCTGGTTTGGGGTCGAAAGAGTCGACCTGAGAGACGCCGCCGTCCATATACAGAAAGATGACACTGAGCGCTTTGGGGGGGAAGTGGGTAGGTTTGACACCGGAGGACTGTGGGTCGCCAGTTGGCAGTGGGGATGCAGATTCGTCGGCGGGTAGTGTGCTGGCGAGCAGATGACTGGCGGCGATGGCGCCGAATCCGCAGGCGGCAGATGAAAGCAGATCCCGGCGACTTCCGGAGAGGCGACGAAACCGGCCGCAATGCGACGAAACCATGGGAGTCTTCCATTTTCGAAAAACGGCGTTCAGGCCTGCGACGGGCAACAATGCAGATTGCATTGAGGTCCGCATAAATTCTCACCTGACAACGACCATGTGGCAACCGTGAATTGAGATTTCCGCAGGGGATCCGAAAACTCGGCAGAAAACAGTCAACAGGACGTTCAGCCCGGCAAAGGTGTTCTGCAGGGCCATTCAGAACGGCGGTCGCTCAAATTCATTAGGTTCTTCAGCCACTGGCCGCACTCCGGAGGTTGCTGCGGGTGTTCTGAGCGGAGGATTTCCGGCATTTGCATGGCCGCCTGGTCCATGGCCTGCGCTCTCGGAGTCCTCTTTGGAGATATGTTCCTCCGGCAGTGCTCGTCCCGGTTCTTCCTGCATTTCGTAAAGAAAGCGGGAGGCCACGGCATCGCGTCTTTTTCCCCATTTCATACGTGTTTTCGCGCGGGTCAGCGTCAGGTGATCCATAGCTCGTGTGATTCCGACGTAGGCAAGTCGTCGTTCTTCGGCGATGGCTTTTTCAGTGCCTTCATCAATACTGCGTTTGTGGGGCAGAAAGCCCTCTTCCATGCCGACGAGATAGACGCGGGGGAATTCGAGTCCTTTGGCGGAGTGCAGCGTCATGAGTCGCACGACGTCACCGCCGTGTTTGTCATCCTTGTCCGATTCTTCTTCCCGATCCAGCAGGGCCATTGATTCGAGGAATCCGCTGAGTGATGCGTCCGAATTCCGTTCCACGTACAGGCCGATGGAGTTGATGAACTCTTCCAGCATATTTCGGCGGGCTTCCTGTTGTGCCGCGTCCTTGTACTGTTTGGCAATCTCCCCTTCGTAGTTGATTTCCTGCATTAGTCGGCGCGCGAGTTCGGCCAGTTGCCGTGGATTGTTCTGCATGGCCTGGGCGTAAGTCTGCAGCAATCCCTGAAAGCCGTGCAGGGCTGTGAGCGCCTTTGGGGGAATCATCCCGGCAGCGGCGGCTTCCGG
>JBDKIW010000480.1:0-4068 GCA_039796955.1 Planctomycetota bacterium | reverse complement strand
TGCGTCGTCCCGGGCGGCTGAGATGAATCATGACATCGCGGACCGTTTCGGATTCTGCAGCAATGCGGACCTGTGAGCCCTTGCGCATCACATCGCGGACCGGGCAGAGCTGACGACCGAGACTGCCGGCCGGATGAAAGATGGAGAATTGATCGGCGGTAAACCCGCGGCGCTGACTGACGACGAGGGCCAGGGCATCGCCCATGGCCAGCATCGCGGTTGTGGATGTGGACGGGGCGAGCCCGAGTTGTCCGGCTTCATCATGCCGACCGAATTCCAGCAGCACTGTGGCAGCTCGAGCGAGTGTATTGGCGGAATTTCGTGTGAGCGCGATCACAGGAATCTGAAGTCTCTGCAGGGACGGCAGCAGGCTGACGATTTCTTCGGATTCGCCGCTGTTGGAAAGTGCCAGAACGAGATCATTCGGAGCGAGGCAACCGAGATCCCCGTGGCGGGCTTCGGTGGGATGCAGAAAGTGGGAACGAGTGCCTGTGCTGGCCAGAGTCGCCACGATCTTGCGTCCGATCAGGCCGGCCTTACCGACACCGGTCACGATCACGCAACCGGTGGTTTGCAGAATGAGCTGCACAGCGTGCGTGAAACCGTGGTCGAGCTGGTTGGCCATGCGGACGAGCGCTGCAGCCTCGGACTGAATAATGCGACGAGCTTCGCGCAGCAGTTCCTCGGACTGCAGACCGGACATCTCGGCTTGGCGGGCTGTTTGGGGCATTGTGTCATCCTGACAATTGGCCATCCACCAGATCCACCGATGGAATCGCCTGCGCGAGAGATCCTCTCTGTGGCAGGGCTATTGCTAGCAGTGTAGCAGGAACAACGAAATCCGGTCAACGCCGTTTCTGCCCACCGAAAAGGGCGTAAGTATTTGTCTGGTATGGCTTTGTGTCTATCGGTTTTTCCGGCAACAGAAAGCAGACCAGACGGGTTCTTTTTTGAGAATCGCCGTGAATTCCCGCTTTTTCATTGACATGGCCCTGCTGGGGTGAACGGCCATGGAATAGGCGATAAGGGTCCCCTGATAGCCTCTGCGAGTCGGTTCCGGCAGGAAACATGAATCCCTGAGATCAACCGGGCTGAGTCAGAAAAGGGCCTGATGTTCACGGCCAGGTGAGTCAAACGCGTACAGCGCGGGTTGTAGGGGCGAAAATCGAATTAGGGTGATGGGGTGAGGGGAAATTAAAGAGACCTGACCCCTTTTTGCGATTAGGGGGCGGGGATCTGGATGAGGTTGGTGTAATCGTCGGTCCAGTAGACGGCTTTGTCCGGGTTGCTCGGGACGGTGTTCTGTCTCAGTAATGGGTGGTTCAGGGAGGCGGGGTTGGTGGAGAGCAGGACCCAGCGACTGCCAGGGCTGGAGACCAGTGGCAGCTGCGTGTCGGACTCTGTTTCCGCCGGTGTGTCGATGGTCAGTGTTGCCAGGTCAAGCGTCCGAGCGACCCCGTCTGTGACTCGCTGCAGGTCAAAGTGGATGTTGGAAATATGGACGGCAATGATCCCGTTGGGGTTGAGATGCCGCAGAAAGGTCTGAAAGGCGTTGGACGTCAGCAGGTGCGTGGGGATCGCGTCGCCCGAAAAGGCGTCAAGGACCAGCAGGTCGAAGTTGCGTGGTGGCAGGTTTTCCAGCGAGAGTCGGGCGTCCCCTTCCACGATTTCCACGGTGCTGCGACATTGTTTCAGAAATGTGAAATGCTCACGCGCCAGCTCGATGACGTGCGGATTGATTTCATAGAACTCAAGGAAGTCCGCTGGCTGCCCATACGCCGCAAGCGTGCCCACGCCAAGTCCCACCAGCCCGACTCGCAATTGTCCCTGAATCTCCGGACGCCGTTCACGCAGTACGGTCAGGGCGCGGGCGACCCCGGTCTGATAGCCATAGTACATCGTGGGAACAGCCTGCATCCGGCGGAACTGCAAGCCGTGGACAATACGCCCGTGTTTCAGGATCACGGCGTCCTCGGCCGGAAAGTCTTCTACTTCCAGAACCCCGTAAAAGTTGCGTTTGATGGCAACCGCGGCCATGTCATCGACGATCGCTGAGGCAAACACAGTCAGAATGGCGACAATCAGCAGCAAGGCGGTCAACTGTGCCGGGAGCGGTGGTCGAGTGGTCTTTGAGAGCCACTTGCGCTGATCAAACCAGACGTACAGGGCCAGCAGTGCCGACAGCAGGATGCCAATGTGATGTTCCCAGTACCCGGGAAATACGGCCGGAGCGATCAACGCATTCACAAATCCTCCACAGGCCCCACCAGCTGCGAGAATCAGATAGAACAGGGTCAGGGATTGTGCGGAGGGCCGAAGCCTGGCAAGTTCTCCATGACACAGCATGAACACGGCAAACAGTGTGGAAAACCAGATCAGCAGTTGCAGTGACAGGTGCAGTCGCAGGCCAAACGCCTGAACCCAGCACAGCGCCAGCAGCAACACGGCAGACACCGGGCCGAACCAGCGTCGAACGTACCAGCGTTCGCTTTCGAAGCAGAGGATGAATGACAGCAGATACAGGGCCAGTGGAACAATCCAGAGGAAGGGAACGACGGCGATGTCCTGACAGATCTGATTGGTTTCGGCCGTCAGCATCACGGAGGCGAGGCAGGCGAGTCCGAACCACTGCAGCCGCTTTGCCCTGCCAGGCAGCTCGGGCGGTTGCACGTCCGTGCCAGTTGGTCCCGGTGAAACTGTCGTTGCTGCCGCTGCCGGGATGCGGTGGCTGTGTGACCTGCGGACCGACCACATGGTGGCGGCGCAAAGCCCGGCAAACACCACAAATCCAACAGTCCAGAAACGAGCTTGTCCGGGCAGTGACAACGCAGGTTCAATCAGGAGTGGATAGGACAGCAGTGCCAGCAGGGAACCGCTGTTGGAAAGTGCATACAGTCGGTGTGGTGACGACCGGGGACGCAGCAGGCTGTACCACCGCAGGAGCAGCGGGCCTGTCGTGCTGAGCAGGAAATAGGGCAGTCCCACGGTGATCGACAGTACGGCCAGAATTCGCGGAACAGGAGCACTCCCGTCGGTCGGTTTCCATGACGGATCGGGAAGAATCTGCAGCGGCAGGACGGTGGCTGTGAGCAGGAAGGCGTGCAGGAGCGTTTGTTGAGAGAGGGAAAGCCGTGATGTGCTCAGATGTGAGTAGGTGTAGCCCAGAAACAGCAGCAGCTGAAAGAACAGCATGCAGGTTGTCCAGACACCGGGTGAACCGCCAAACCATGGCAGCAGCAGTCGACTGATCAGCGGTTGAATCTGAAACAGCAGAAAGGCGCTCAGAAAAATGGCGCAGGCAAACACAAGGCTGAGACGATCGCTGCGGCCGGGGGGCGGCGTGCCGGGATGGGACGGAGCGGTTGAGGAATCAGCGTGAGTCATAGTTGTCGGAGTGCCAGTGTGACTGGCGAAACAAAGTTGGTCTGACAGATGCCAGGGGGGCGAACGGGGGCTGACGACGTCCGGAGAACGCCGGCACGGGCTCAGTTCCCGCCGGTGGCTCGTGCAACCATCGAGCCTCGCCGAGCTTCATCGTTCTGCGGGAAGAGTAGTTGAAGCAGGAAGTCGGGGGAAATCAACTGCTGACGGCCCGACTTTGAGCGGACTGGCACGCGGCATGCAAGGGCAGCGCTCGTGGGAGACGAGATCAACACGGATGAAACAGTTTTGTGATGTCGTGTTGGGGGGAGGGCGAAGTTCCATCTGAGCCGGGTTTTGTGAGCGGCGACGCGTTAGCGGCCGGTTGCGATTCACGAGGTTTCTGTCGTGGCGGTTTATGTTTTTTGAACCACGAAAGACACGAAACACACGAAATCAGGGGCGACGTTGGTGGTTCGGCGAGTACGAGTACGAGCACCGCTGCGCTGAGTACGAGTTGAGGCGTGGGTTTTTCAACCACGGATGGACACGGAATAACACGGATGGAACAGATTTGTTGTGTTTGGGAGGGCGAAGTTCCACCTGAGCCGAAAGCCAGGCACGCGATGGATGTTTTTTTCAACCACAGATGGACACAGATAACCACGGATGGAATGGGGATGTTACTGAACCACGAAACACACGAAA
>JBDKIW010000479.1:0-22198 GCA_039796955.1 Planctomycetota bacterium | reverse complement strand
GATACCCTTGTTCACGAGGTTGTGCATCAGATTAGCTACAACACCGGTGTTCATAGCCGATTTGGACGCAATCCGCAGTGGCTGGTAGAGGGTCTGGCAATGCATCTGGAAACCCCGGATTCGCGCACGCGTCGGGGACAAAGTCGCACGGAATCGGCAACACCGATCAACGCTGAGCGACTGGCGTGGTTCCGCGAAGAGTACACATCCCGACAGGCCGCAGGCGATCTCGCGGGCCTCGTAGCCAGCGAAGACCTGTTCACTTCCAGCCCTTTCGATGCCTACAGTCTGTCGTGGGCGTTAACCAGCTTTCTGGGATCCGAAAACAGTGGAGAGCGTCGAAAGCAGTTTGCCGACTATCTCGCCCTGCTGAAAACGCGTGACAGCATGGAGCCCTACTCTGCCGAAGATCGCCTGCTCGATTTTCAGCAGTGTTTCGGCGACATCTCCCGACTGGAAGTTGAGTTGTGGCGGCATGTGGAATCACTGGGAACCGCAAAAGGGGACATTCTACTTTACACTGCGAACGACGACGACTAACATCACTGCATGCCACGAACATCAAGAGCATCACGAGGCGGATACGTCTACCATGTCCTGAATCGGGGCAATGGTCGCAGCGACGTCTTTCACAAGGACGATGACTTTACGGCATTCGTGAACCTCATGAGAGAGGCTCATGAAAAGGTCCCGATGCGACTGACTGGCTATTGCCTCATGGCCAACCATTTCCACCTCCTCCTGTGGCCTCATGAAGATGGAGATCTGAGTCGGTGGATGCAGTGGCTCATGACATCACACGTTCGTCGTTACCATCGGCACTACCAGGGCAGCGGGCATGTCTGGCAGGGACGATTCAAAGCGTTTCCTGTGCAGTCCGATGAACACTATCTGACAACGCTGCGTTATGTGGAACGAAATCCTCTGCGGGCCGGTCTGGTCGAGCGCAGTCAGGACTGGGAGTGGTCCAGCCTGAAACCGACGGTCCGCAGTGGCCCGGATGGATTGCTTTGCGAAGGTCCGATCGTCAAGCCCGCGCTGTGGACTCGCCACGTCAACGGGGTGGAAACAGAAGCAGAATTGAAGGCTCTGAGAAACAGCCTTGCACGCGGCACTCCCTTCGGTGATAGTCACTGGCAAACGAAAACAGCTGCAATACTCGGCCTTGAATCATCGCTTCGTCCCAGAGGCCGACCAGCACAACGAGAAAAGTAGAATGTCCCCTTTTGCGATTCGTCCTCGATTCTGGCTGGTGCTGTTCGACTGCCTGCAAATGCCGTCCATAAAACTGCAGGAGTCGATGACAACGGATTTCGTCGACCAGCTTGAGGTGCGTTCGGTCTTCTTCGAGCAGTTTCTGATTCAGGACAGCCGGACCGACACAGATCTCGGCGACGCTCTGGGAGGCCGGGAGTGCTGCGAGGCATTCCTGCGGCAACTCACACACCACGGGCTCACCTTCCGCCAACTGCAGATTGCCGCTGACAGCGAGGCCGACATCGTGCCACGCATCGACGAAGGGCGCCTGTTTCCCGGCCAATCCCCGCTTCAGACTTTACTGCTGACCGGCAGCAGCCTCGACACACTCTCACCTGAAGACCGGCACAAACTTCGTGACTCAGACGTGCTGCTGATTACGATCGCAACACCGACGCACTCAGCAGACAGAGCAGCCATGGCAGACCACGGACTGGCTCTGATTCAGAAACTTGCCGAACATCTTTTCGAAGATGCCGGGAAACCAACGCTGCTTGTCACGGCATTGCGAGGAACGCCCTGCCCTGCTCCGCCTTCACTGGAATTCGGAATCGACGAGGGTCTTGTTCGAGTGCCAGCCTGGTACCAGAATCCGGAGATGGGTGCCGGGCGAGTCCAGACCATCTGTGGTAGTTTCGATCTGCTGCCTTCAATTCTGGGATGGATCAAATCCGTCAGTGCAGATCCTTCAGCCACATCCGCGCCAGCGGCAGAACAACCATCGGAGGAGTGTTTTCGAGGGACCCTTCAACTGTTCACAGAACTGCCGGGGGCAGAGGATTCTGAACGGATGCTGCGTCTGCAGGGGGACGGCTGGACCGCCCTGCGAACACAGCAGTACCTGTTGGTCACCCACTACAACACCGGGCATGACGCTTTTGCACCGGAAGAACCGAGGCGGCAGCTGTATCTGAAACCGGATGATTACTGGAACGTGAACGACGTGCTGGTCTCATACGGTGAGATCGCCAGCCTGATGCTGCAGACAGAAGCCGAAAGTCTCTCTTCGTAAGTCTGCAATGTTGGCCTGCAGGGAGTCATTGTCCACCGCGGACCCGAGCGTTGGATGGCAAAACTGTGGCCGGAGCCGACGTTTGCGGCGTTATTCTTCGACCATGCCCACCATCCCGGTGTTTTCGCCAACGGAGGAAATAGCGGCCCAGGGGTCACAGCTCAGTGTCCCGATTTAACGGCTGAATTGTGTTTCGCGTGACAGGCACACGCGGCCAGAGCCTCGTCCGGCTCCTGTGGAACGGCTTTGACAAGTACAGGAAACTACAACTGCTCCCGGGACGTAAGTGTCACCAGGCTCAGATCATGTCCAGTTTCCTGTGCCGGCGTACCGGAGGCTTGGCACAGTTGGCGCAAATGCCATGCACTTCCAGTCGGTGGCCGCTCATACGGAAGCCATGCTCCGCAGAGACACGTGCCAGCACCGACGAGATTTCCTCGTTTCGAAACTCAACCAGCTGGTTGCATTTCTCACAGATGAAATGATCATGCTGCGGATAGCCATAATCGTGTTCGTACACTTCTCGATCATTGGAGCGGGCGACCTTGCGAATCAAGCCAGCCTTTTCAAGTTCCCGGAGTGTTCGATAAACCGTCGCCCGGCTGACACGCCCGCCATCGCGTCGGGGCTGAGTCAGTCGTGAGACGATCTGGTCAGAATCAAAATGTTCGTGATCGGCAAAGATTTCGCGCACGATGGTTTCGCGTTCCTGAGTCAGGCGTTTGCTGCGCGTCGCCAGAAACTCACGGAACTTTTCAACCGGCGAAACCGTGACTTCCGGTCGTGTCAGATCATGGACTGTCGATGAATTCACATAAATCCTTAGAGCGGAGGACGGGCCAAAAAACCGCTGCAGGCAGACTGCCGGGAGGCACAGCCTGAACCGTGGACACTTTCCTGGACGGCAAACCACTCATGGTGGACACAATGTACCGCCAGAGATGCAACGCCGGCCAGAATCAACCCGGATACTCACCCAACACGTTAACATTTCCGGCCGATGCAACCACCTGAAGCCTCAGGTATCACCTCGCATTGCTTCAATTTGGCCGAAATCAGTTGTTTTTTCACGAGTTTATGCCGTTTTGGCGGGTGTTTTCCCGGAGATGACACTCCGAGCAGGCGTTTCCGGCATCAGCCACCGTCAGACTGAATCCGGCGAATCATGCGTTCGAGAGCTTTTTCGAGCAATTCGTCGGAGTCGTACTCCCCGGCCTCCACGGCCTTTCGGATTGCCACCAGCCGTTCCTGACGAGCTCGTCGTGCCTCGTCCACCTCCGGGCTTAATAAGCCATCGCCGGATTTCCGTGCCCTATCCCCCCTACCCTTCTTAGCCCGCGCAGGCACATCCTGTGACCCGCAATTGTCCGCCTGCGGTGAGGATGATTCTGGAGGGACCGGTTCCATTCCACGATACTCGCAGAAAACGGGAAAAAACTGCAAACTCGTGCCACATCAAAACGACGCCTGGGGCGGACAGCGCATCTCATGATCTGACTTCGACATCCCCATACTACGTCGCCAACGTTTCCGGGTCCAATGAATCCCGCCAGCTCACGCTCTTCCCGCGGACTCAGGCTGAGCGTTCCCCCGGCGTTGTATCGGTCGAAATCCCTCCGAATTCGTGAGGTGAAGCCGTTCGAGGTCAAAGAAAAACGGCGTTGCTGTGCCGCGATCAGCATGTAGCGATGATTCGGAATGTCGCCAGCCACTCCGGTGACCTGGAAATGTTCACCTGTGATCCCGGATGGCCCGTGGAGTGGATTGCAGACAGTCCCCGGACCTGTTGGAATTCCAGCAGTGAACCGCCGGAATGATTTCGGCGACCTCGCTTTTGTTCTGGTTAACAACCGAGTTGGGGTGGGTCGATGTTGAAGACGATGACGGCAGCTTTGCAGATTCTGGTCGTGTGGTTCCTGGCGCTGACATCCGTCAGCACGGCCATCGAGCCCGTTGAACAACTGCAGCAATGGTTACAACAGTATCCTCTGTCTGATGAGTTGCTGGCGGACCTGCAGAAGCAGCCCTTTGCCACAGAATCTCTGACTTCCGAACAGGCCACTGCAGCTTCACAGTTGCTCTGGAAGGCACGCGTGGAATATCTCCGCAGCACCCGGAAAGCCGAACTGGACTCCCGGGAACTGGTGATCGGCGATTTGAAAATGCCGTTCTGGTATCGCAGCTTCGGGGACGCGCCAGCCACTGGTCGCCGTCTATTCATTTCCATGCATGGAGGCGGAGGCGCTCCGCCAGCAGTCAACGACCAGCAGTACGAAAACCAGAAACGCCTGTATCAACCTGAAGAAGGCATCTATCTGGTACCGCGAGCGGCCACGGACACCTGGAATCTCTGGCATCAGGGACATATCGACCAGTTTTTCGATCGCCTGATCACCGATATGGTGATCTTTGAAAATGTGGACCCTGATCGGGTTTATATCATGGGGTATTCAGCCGGTGGTGATGGCGTGTATCAACTGGCACCTCGAATGGCCGATCGTTTGGCGGCCGCTGCAATGATGGCCGGACATCCCAATGAAGCCCGACCTGAAGGCCTGCGAAACATCGGCTTCACACTTCATATGGGTGCTGATGACAGTGCGTACAATCGAAACGGGGTGGCGGCAGAATGGGGCAAAAAGCTGGCTGAACTGCAGAAGGCAGACCCCACTGGGTACGTCCATGAAGTCACCCTGCACCCGAACCGCGGGCATTGGATGAATCTACAGGATAAAGTGGCCGTTCCGTGGATGTCAAAGTTTCAGCGTACACCCTGGCCGAAGAAAATCGTCTGGGTGCAGGACGATGTCGTGCACTCGCGATTCTACTGGCTCCAGGCCGATCCGGCAGCAGCCAAAGCGGGTGATGAAGTGGTTGCAGAAGTGACGGAAAGCGTAATTCAGATTTCCCGGTGTACCCCGGAAAAGCTGACACTGTTGCTGAATGACGATGTGGTCTCACTGGATAAGCCCGTCACTGTCGTTCTACCGAATGGGGCTCGTCAGGACTATCCCGTTTCGCGCACACTGCGGACGCTGGCAGGATGTCTGCAGGATCGAAACGATCCGCGGGGAATGGCCAGTGGCCTGCTGGAACTGACGGTACCACGCTGACCGTCGTCCATAGTCGAGTGCAGGGGGTGTGATCGACGGTCTGAAGTATCAGATCAGGTGAGTGACAGGTTAGATATGGCAACATTCGACAACTTTCCGGCACTGCAGGCCGCCTTCAGCGAAGGACAGCGGCGAGGACTTCATACGGGCCTGCAGGTTTATGTGTCTCAAAATGGTCAGCCGATACTGGATGCAGCACTGGGTGAAGCTGCTGTCGACCGCCCCCTGACCCGTTCACACCTGATGCCGTGGAGAAGCGCCGGTAAACCTGTCACAGCTTTGCTGACGCTGAAACTGTTTTCAGAACTCGGTCTGTCGCTGCAGACACCGATCCTGCATTGGCTGCCTGAAGCTCATGCCGGCCACCAGGCAACAGTTTTTGACCTGCTGACACATCAGGCAGGTTTCGCGCAGACGGAAACGGGCTGGCCGCACCTCGACTGGGATGAAAGTCTCCGGCAAATCCTCAGTACCCCTCCGGCCCAGCCTGTGGGGCTGGCAGCGTATCATCCGCAGAGCAGCTGGTTTGTGCTGGGTGAGATTCTGCGTCGAGTGAGCGCTGCGACGGGCGGCCCCATGCGTTCCTTCGCCGAACTGCTGACGACCGAGTTGCTTCAGCCATTGCAGATGAATCACACCTATTGCGGATTGCCGGCAGACATACCACTGAGTCAGCCGGATCTGCTGCCGCAGTTGTATGATCGGGACAAGGGGCAGCTGGTCCCCTCACACTACAGTACCCTGCCCTGGCTGACTCGGTCATCACCTGGCGGCAACCTTCGCGGACCTGTCCGCGAACTGGGGCGTTTTTTTGAGCTGCTCTTACGGCGAGGTCGGCTTGAAAATGGCACAGTATTTGTTTCCGAGTCTGTCATTGACGTCATGACAACACGTCATCGTATCGGGCAATTCGATGAGACATTGCAGCATCAAGTGGATTTTGGACTCGGAGTCCTGTGTGACTCAAATCGTTATGGGGTTGATACCGTTCCCTACGGCTTTGGAAAATTCTGCAGTGAACGGACATTCGGCCATGGAGGTTCCCAGTGTTCCATGGCCTTCTGCGATCCGGACGCGCGGCTGGTCGTGGCCTGGTCGACAAACGGTTTCTGTGGTGAAGGCCAGCATCAGCGACGAAATCGGATGCTGAATGAGGCCATTTATACCGATCTAAAGCTGTGATCAAACGTGTTTTTCTGGAAATTACGTCTGCCCGGAGTATCCGGTCGTATCGTCTGTTGATCCCTGTGGACGCGTCGTCGAAATGACCCTGTAACGACGATCTGAAAGATCTGAAACGACGGAAACAGATCGTTCGGCAAAAACTGCCGGACTTCCTGTGGTTAATCAGAGTGACCTCGCAGGAACCGGGCCGTGATTCTGCCGGAAACCTGTGCGTGACCGTTTGGGTTCTGGGGCTGCTGACGACTTTTCGGGGGGAAGAATCAGTCGCTCAGCAGACGATGAGCCACGACGTCCTGATTGCTGCGACACCCGGCGCGAGCACTCTGTTTCCTGCCTTCTGTTCTCAAACTGGATGACACAAAATGGTCAGAGATTTTCGAAAACGACTGCGTGCCGGAGAGACATTGCTGGGCACCATGCTGACACTGCCCTCCGCAGCCGTTGCCGAGATCCTTGCCGATGCAGGATTCGACTGGCTCTTTGTGGACTGTGAACATGGCTCGATGGATGTCCGTGCTGTGCAGGAAATCGTGCAGGCCGTAGGACATCGAATTGCCTGCCTGGTCCGTGTTCCGGAAGGAACCGAGGGTGAGATCAAGAGAATCCTGGATGTGGGTGCCCAGGGAATCATCGTGCCTCAGGTCAACACAGCTGCTCAGGCCGCTGCGATTGTCCAGTATTCGCGATACGCTCCACTGGGATGTCGTGGTGTCGGGATTGGGCGTGCGCAGGGCTATGGGGCACGATTTTCCGAATACGTGGCGACAGCCAACGACGAAGTGGTTGTGGTGGTTCAGGCGGAACATCGGGATGCTGTCGCCAGCATCGAACAGATCACCGCCGTTGCCGGGATTGATTGTGTCCTGCTGGGACCTTACGACCTGTCTGCCAGCTTTAACCGGATGGGGCAGATCCATGATCCGGAAGTGGTGCAGGCCATCGAACGTGTGATGCAGCACTGCCGATCAGTCAACATTCCGACAGGCTATTTCGGCGTGACAGCAGAGGCCGTGCAGGAGTATGAGCGGCGAGGCTGCGGACTGCTGGTCGCAGGTGTGGATGTGGTATATCTCAGCGGTGGAGCAAACCGCATGCTGCGAACACTCCGAGGACAGTAGTCTCCGGATTCTCTGCGTTTTGGGGAAGCGGTGGTGGCCGAAATTTCTGCGGGTGTTACGATGGCAACAGGAGTCGTGTTCTGATCCGGACTCAATGCAGGATGATCCGGAGACCCAGGGTACAGTGTCAGACCGCAGTCCATGTCAGGCCCCGTTTGAACACTCGTGCCTGAACCTGAACCTCCGCGGAACATTCGAATTCGCCGGATACTGAGGAACTTCGGGATGCCGCTGAAAACACAAACACCTGAAGAGCCATCGCTGAATCTGACGCCCATGATAGACGTCGTATTCCTGCTCATCATTTTTTTTCTCGTTGGCGCTCGGTTCACAAAAACCGCTGATGAACAGCAGTTTGACGTGAACCTTCCCACGGCTGCTCCACTGCAGACACTGAGTCGCCAGCCGGATCCTTTGATCATTTCCGTTCAGCGCACCGGACAGCTGTCACTCGGACAAACACCTGTTACAGCCCAGGAATTGCATGCAGGACTGGTTGCTGCCAGGCAGGCCTACGCAGAACAATCCGTGATCATTCGCGGCGATGGCGATGGTTCGTATCAGGCGGTCATCGATGTGATGAGTTTGTGTCACAAGGCGCAGATCCGACGATTCTCGCTGGCTTTTCAGCCTGCAGATTCCCCACAGGAACCAACGCCATGAATTCTCTGCAGCAATTGCTGCAACGACTGAGGCTGAACGAGCCGCTCACAGGAGACGATCAGGTCGCGATTGTGCTGCTGCTGGCCATGGCTCTGTCAACCGCTCATCTGCTCACCATGCTGATCACTCGCTGGGGCGACCGCAATACGGCAATCAAATCGCTTCTGGCCTCTCTGCTGATTCACAGCGTCTGTTTTCTCGGACTGGAAGTCTTCACCCCCTCAACACCACCTCAGGTATCGCCAACGGCCGAACCGGCACTCGCAGACAGCGTGCTTGTGGAAGCAACACAGGCGCCTGCAGAACCGCAGGCAGACTCCTCGACGGTTATCGACCGCCCCAATCCACCCGATACGCAACTCGCACGACTCGACGCACAGGCGCCGGAGATTCAGGCCATCGAAACGCCGGATCGCCAGTCAGAAATGCCTCAACTTCAGCCCCCGAGCCTGCAGGACCTGACGCAGTTTCGTCCTGTTCCGATGACCGAGTCCGAGCCGCCGCAGGAGTCGATTACGCCCCCGAACCGCCAGCCGGTCACTGATACCGTCGCCGACCTGAACGCACAGGATGCCCCCGTCGCACAGGTCCCGATCGCTCCTCGCCTCCCGCTGCCGACTCGTGCCCAGCGTTCCGCGGACAGCGAGCGGCTGGTCGAATCCGGCCCGCTGATCTCCAATTCCCAGCAACCGTCAGCCGCGCCTGCGCTGCCCGACATTCCGGTTTCCAGTTTATTGTCAGAGATCATTCCCACACCACAGCTTCCGACTTCCGCCGATCCGGACGGTGAAATGCTTTCGACCACAGCACCGCGTCCCGAAACATCGGTGCCCAACCCGGGAATCACTCCGGACATGGCGTCCGCAACCCCATTGCCCGTCGGCAATCCACGTAGCCGTTTGCCACGGTCGGAGCGTCCTGCCCCGGAACGCCTCGTCGTCGAACGTAAGTCAGCCTCATCAACAACCGAAACCATGCTGTCTCAGCCACTCAAAGACTTGTACGATGGGATTCGACCAGACGCTGTCAACGCACAGCGAGCGTCGTCCGCAGACACAATCGCTGCGATGTCGGTTCCCGATCTGCCGGTCATTCAGCGTCCACGGAGGCCTCCGGAAACCTATCGACTACGGGATCAGCAGACTCGTCGGGAAACCGCTCGGCGATTCGGCGGCACGATTGATTCTGAGCAGGCAGTGGAACGCAGCCTCGCATGGCTGGCCGCCATCCAGTCCTCCGATGGCCGCTGGGATGCCTCTGACTACGGTGCCGGCCTGGTGGAAATCGACGAAAATGGAATCAATCGTGGTTTCGCCGGCCGTGAAGCGGATACGGGGATCACAGCGCTGGTCACACTCTGCTTCCTCGGGGCAGGATACACACATGAGCAGGGACCTTACGCGTTGCCAGTCGACCATGCTCTTGACTGGCTGATCCGCCAGCAGGGTCAGGACGGAAATCTCTGCGGTCAGGCGGAACATTATGCCCGCATGTATTGTCATGCCATGGCCACGTATGCCCTTGCAGAAGCCTGCGGCATGCAGAAAAATGCGGTTCCAAAGCCGATTCTGGATGCGGAACAGATTCGGTTGGGATGGTCAGAACTTAAAATGGCCTCGATGGCATGCAGTTCCGCCTCAGTGGCTCAACCTGGTCTTATGCTGGTGGCCGCCTGCAGCTTCGTTGAGGAGATTGCCGCCGATAAGCTCGCGTGGTCCTTTCGCCGGGTTGAAGACGCCCGCCTGCGAACGGCTCTGGCACGTGCAGTACAGTTCACAATCAGCCAGCAGGACCCGGTCAGCGGAGGCTGGCGTTACCGACCACTTCAGGAAGGCGACGTCAGCATGTTTGGCTGGCACCTGATGTCACTGAAGAGCGCTGAGCTGGCTGGCGTGCGCGTCCCCCCTGCTGTCCGTCAGCGGATGCAGAGTTTTCTGAAACTGGTCGCGCAGGGAAATGCCGGCGGACTCTATGGGTATCGTCGCAATGTCGTCTCCGGAGGACGTGATTCTGAACCCGTATCGCCGGCCATGACGGCCGAGGCTTTATTCTGTCACCAGATGCTGGGGATCGATCCGGCGTCGGCTCAGACGCGGGAAGCAGTGCAGCTTCTGGGTCAGAACCTGCCAGCACTTGCCAGAAAAGACTATTACTACTGGTATTACGGAACGCTCGCTTTGTACCAGCATGGCGGCGATGCATGGCAGCAGTGGAACGCTCGGTTACGAGACCACCTGCTGGCCGAACAGATCCGTACCGGCTCGTTCGCGGGCAGCTGGGAACCCACAGATCCGTGGGGCCGCTATGGTGGGCGACTCTATTCCACCGCACTCGCAACACTGTCGCTGGAAGTCTACTACCGCTTTCTCCCGCTGTACCGTATCCGAGCGGAAGACAGCGAAAACAGTCCCGCTGCCACAACACCCTGAGCGACGCTGTCGACGTCGTGTCGCGGGTGCCGTTTTACTTCGCCGCAGCATATACCGCAAAGATCCCGGCACTTAGCCATGGATCATGGTTGTTCCATGGATTCCACTGTCGTGTTGAACTGATTATTCAACTGCTGCAGCTGTCGTTCATAAGACTGCAGGGCTGACGGACTCGTCTGTCCAGCGTTCGAGGGTACCCTGTTCATCCCTGGCCACTGACCGGAAGACTCTGATTGAGCATCAAACGGCTCGTCCCCAAACGCCCCGTCCATTCCACCACTCACGGCGGCTTCCATGGAATAGGCGTCCTGCTGCTGGTCAAACTGCTGTCCCTGTACCAGTGGCTGAGACTGGCTTCGCACTGCTTTCGGCCCGATTCTGGTGCCGTTTGCATCCGAGACTGAGAAACCTGTTGGAAGAATCGGCTGGGCAACAGAGCCCTGGCGAAATCCCGGACGGCTCGGCATCGACGTTGGATTGCGAGATCCGGCCATGGTCCGCGACGATTCGCTTAACGGATCGGGCTGAGCAATCGGAAACAAATTCCCCGGCCCCGCATTCAATCCTTCCAGTCGAAGCGAATCCATACCGCGCTGACCGCCAGCCATGGCCGGCGGACTTACCGAACGCGCTGGCGGATTTCCCCCGGCCGAATAGCCCTGCGGTGCCTGGACGAATCCCTCCGGCTTCCCATAACTGAGTCCTCCACGAGGCAATCCGGAATGTCCTGAATAAATGGGAACCGGGCGCTCCAGTGGAATTCCCTGCGCCACGACTGCTGCAGGTTCGCTGGCCCACGCGTTCCCCATGGACGGTACCCCGCCCTGCCCTGTCCCGGAACTTCCAAAATCATTCACTGAGCCGGTCATCACCGATTCGGGAGAGGTGGCATCAGGCCATCCAGCAGGATTCTGACGCTGTCCCCGGGAGACAATCTGACGACTGGCTGAGAGCTCTCGCGATTGAGAAGTGGTACCAGGCCACGGCGCCGTTCTCAACTCCTGCGAAGGCATTGAAGAAGTCGTCTGTCTAGGATCTGTACTGACCGCTCCTCCATAAACAGCAACTGCCGAATCGGTACCGGCATCGTTCAATCCTCGGACAGAACCATCTGCATCCGCACCAGGGGGCGAAGTGGCCGCAGCCCCGCCTGCGTTCCAGCCCGGAGGCATCCGTATTCCCGACATTGAGTCCGAGTATTCTGAAGAATTTCCGGCAGCCACAGATCCGGAGGGGTAAGTCGCCCTGTTATCAAACGCTGTCGATCGTGCCGGTGGCCCGGCAGCCCCTTCGAACCGGCCCCCCTTATCCCAGGCAACTGGCTGCGAAATATCCTGCCCCGCGCCATACTTCTGCAGGCGTTGCTGTTCTGAGCGTTCCCGTTCAAGTCGTGCCAATTCCTGAATCTGTTCAAACGTCATACCGGATTCCGGCGTTGCAGTCGGGGCCGCAACCGTGGCTCGCTGCGAGTCACGCTGTGCCGCTGCCCGAGTTGCCGCCGGAAAAGCCTGCTGATCCAGCCCCGCGAGGAGCTCATCGGCGTATGGCGTTCGACCATGACGTTGATAAATCCGCTGCTCAGCCGCAGACCTGTTGCCCTGCCGTATGTCCAGCAATGCCAGATTAACGTGAGCACCCTCGTGGCCAGGATCGATCTCCAGTGCCTGGTTCAGATACCCGGCAGCCTCGGAATAACGACTTTGCAGAACATACGAATATCCGAGATCCGAAAGCAGACTCACATCACCGGGTCGGGCCTTCAGAGCCTGTTTGTAGTGGTACTCCGCATCACTCCAGTTTTCTGTCAGATCCGCGATCATCGCCAGACCATGATGCGCACTGGCCTGCCCCGGTTCGATGGCCAGAACTTCCCGGTAGGCTCGTCGGGCTTCATTCAATTGACGTTCGCTGACAGGATTTTCCGCAGCGGCCGCTCGCAGCGCAGTCTCCCCACGCTGAATCAACTCACCGACGACTCGTGAATCCTCCTGCTCAGCTTCAGTCGGCGAATCGGAATCAACCTTTTCCCGATCCGATTTTCTGGCAAATTTGGGCAGCGAGAACCTGGAATCCTTCTTTTCGACCGCAGAATCCTCTGCTTTAGACCGCCAGAATGGTGTGCCCGTCTGACAACCTGACGTCATTACCAGCAGCATCGCCAACACACATCTGAACCAGTGTCGGCGCAGCAACACTTGCCCTGACTGAGGCCGCCTCGAGCACGTCCACAATGAGGTCGCGGCAGGAAGAATATCTGGAAGAGCAACCGACACATCAACAGCATCAGCATCAGCGCAATGACCGAAATCTGAAGGCAGCGCCGTGTTGACTGGCGAACCAGTTTGTCGTGCGACCATTCCACCAGACTCCGTCACTAGGCTGATCCCGGATAACACAAGGGCTTTAACGTCGCAGTCGCCGCAGACCCACAGCGTCCCGAACGACAACTTTTCAACGCAGCCACCCAGACACGTTTCGTTCAACGCATCGACCCCGCGCCAGTCCACTTGGGGTGGTAGCCTGCCGATCCGAGACGTTGTAGCGGAATTCGGTGAATTCTGTCGAGACGAATCCACACGACGCCATAAACCATTACCGGGTCTCTATTTGCGCATCGCTCATCACTGCATCCGTGGCCTCCGGAACCACGCCGTAACGACAACAATCAGTCAGACTCAACTGAAAAACAGGTTCCGGAACACGATTCAGCCGGACGCTATGAGAACAACAGTCCAAGAATTCCTAAGCCATAGAACGTGTACTCCGCGTCAGCCTGTTGATCCCACGACGCGCCGCGAAATCCCCCGGCTGGAAGCTCCAGGCTGGACTGCACATAGTCCAGAACCTTATCGGGTGCGATCACATCGCGCCGCCCCAGATCCTGAGCAGTAAGTAACCCCGTAAACGTGGAAAGACCATCCGCAAACGGAACCCGGGTGTTGGCCTGAAATCCACCCTCTGTACTGACCACGTCCGTCAGAAACCCAAGGACATCATCAGCAATTTCATCATCCATGGCATTCAGGCTTTTCAGGAGCGCCACGGCAGCAGCCGTCGGATTGGTGCCACTGCGTTTCATCGGCGCAATCTCCACGAAACCACCATCATCCCGCTGCCGATCATACAGGAACTGGATCATCGCATTTCTGCGAGGAAGCGACTTTCCCAGCAACTCCAGAATCAGAGAAATCAGGAAGGATTGATACGTGCTTCCCAGCGCCCCTTCCTGACTCTTGGCATAGCCACCGTCCGCAGTCCGCAGACTGTTCAACCCTGTTACGATCTGCTCCGGAAACTCCGCAGGCAACTCGCCCAGCAAGTCAACTCCACCGGACGCCTGAACCACCAATGCCGCGTACATCCAGCTCAACAGATCTATCGGCCCCACAGCCACAGGACTCTGCCCGCGCAAATACCCCGTCAGCGACTCCAGCGCAGCCTCCGGTATCCCTCCGGTTACTGCCAGAGCCCGGACCGCGAACCCCGTGTAGTACAGATCCGCATCGCCTTCCCGGCCCCGAAATCCCCCGGATGGCATCTGCTGTGTCAGAAGAAACCCGCGATGTCGGTCAATTCGCTCTGCTGGAATTCTGCTGAGACCACGAGCCACCCGGTCTGCCAGTTGTATCAGGTACATTCGCTATCTTCAAAAAATGGGTGCTGTAGGTCGCGGAAGCCGTCAATGTCGGGAATCCCGCGATCAACTGGCGATTTGCACACGCAGCAACCACTCTCCTGTTTCGCAGCCCCGAACCCGTACCATCCTACCGACCGAACTCCCGGAAGCGAACATCGCAACGCAGGATTTCCCCGGGTAATCGGACTGGGGACCACATCCGCAGCAGAAATTTTTCAAAAGCGCGAAGTGCCACCTGAGCCGATTTTTTAGGAGGGCGAAGTTCCACCTGAGCCGAACGCCCCCCAAAGTCACCCTCCAACCTCGCGGCAGCACTCGGCCCCCCACATGCCCCCATCCTGAGGCCGGAAGTTGCGTCCGCACACCATTTGATGCGGAAGAGCGACCACGTGTTGCCGTCTGACAACAGCGCCCACCAGTCCGCACAATCTTTCAAACAGTTGCACAACTCAACCTTGCCACCTTCATGGAAGTGCCCATCAGGAAAACCCCGAAAAACCCTGCAGAAACCCTTTTCAAACTTCTATGCTCTCACCAGTCCCCGCCTCCTCCTCTGTTTTTCGGGTATTGCGTAATGAAGTCGATGCATCAGAATCGGTTTCACCGGGCCGTCGGCAGATTCCGTCACGGCCTTGCTGCGATGGAAACCGCCGTTTGTCTGCCGTTTATCGTCACCATGGTGTTCTCCGGTGTGGAACTGTGTAATGCGGTTTTTCTTAAGCAGAGCCTGAATCTGGCTGCCTATGAAGCCGCCAAGCTGATTACCGCACCGGGCAACAACGCGGAAAAAGCGACGACGCGGGTGCAGCAGATGCTCGCCTCGCGAAAAGTACAGAATTACACGCTGTCGTCTTCACCCACCGTGAACGCCATGACGCCAACAGGCACAAGAATCACCGTAACCGTCACCGCCCCGGCCAGTAATCTTTCTTATGGCCCCGTTGGCATCATGATGGGACGTACGGTGAGTTCCACAGTGGTGATGGCGAGGCTTTAGGTGTCTGTCCCCGACCACCGCCAAGTGTCCGACAGCGTGCTGATGCTGAGCCATCAACCGTGTTTCTGAGCTCCATTGTCGCCTGCATCACGAAAACAAAACCATGAAGAAGATCACTCCCGGATCGCTGCAGTGCCGGCCTCAAAAAATCAGCATCTCAGATCGTAGAGGGGCTGCTCACGCATTAATCGCTATCATGCTGCTGGCATTCGCCACCACAGTCGCCTTCTCGATTGACTTTGCCTACATGCAGCTCGTTCGTTCAGAGCTTCGTGCTGCTACTGACGCAGCAGCGAAAGCTGGTGCAGAAGCATTAATGAGAACTCGAAATACGTCGGCTGCCGTCGATACGGCACGTGAAGTTGCCGCCCAGAACAAAGTGGGCGGCCGAAATTTCATTATCCGCTCTTCTGACGTCGTGCTGGGGCAAGCCAGCGTCGGTAACGACGGGTTGTGGCGTTTCACGGAGAATCTGCTGCCCTACAATGCAGTTCGCGTCAATTCGAGGGTGGGTGGAACGGGTCTGTTTCCAGCGGTTCCCCTGTTCTTCGGGAAGCTGCTGGGCAAGGACGGCTTCTCCACTTCAGCCAAAGCAACCGCTGCTCAGCAGAGCGTTGAAATCTGCCTGTGCATCGACCGCTCCGCCTCCATGAGTTACAACATGGATGGTATTGACTACCGATTCGCCTCAGGAAATGAATTGTTGTTCACAGGTCCCTACTACTCCACCGCGCGTGCCCGAAACATTGCCTCGCCACCACATCCACGTGACAGCCGTTGGGCAATTCTGCAGACGGCCATTAAGGACTTCGTGGACGAGATCGGCAAACTGCAGAACCCGCCACGGACGTCGCTCGTCACCTGGAGCTCTGATGCGATCCATTCGACACACCCCTACTCCCTGCCCAATAATCCATTCAACGTCCCTCCTTCGACTTTGAAGCAACCCCTCGTCTTCACAACGGTCTCAACAGATGTCTCCCTTCCGTCAGTGAACGGCTTCAACTGGCAAAACAACGCCACCCAGATTACCTCCTCCCTGGCTCGTCGCGGGCTGGACCCACTGGTCGGCGCAACTCGACTCTCCGATGGTCTGGATCGTGCGGTTCAGGTTCTCACAGGAACCAGTAGTCAGGTGCACTCCAACAAAGTGGTCATCCTGATGACTGACGGGATGTGGGGCGACTGCCGAGATCCCATGCTGGCCGCTCAGGATGCCGCTGCTGCAGGGGTCACTGTGCACTGTGTCAGCATGCTCACCGGCACACAGGAGATTCTTACAAGAGTCGCAAATCTCACCGGCGGTCGCTACTACCCGACATCAGACGCAAATGGACTGCGAAATGCCTTCCGCGAACTCGCTCAGACAATCCCAATCGTTCTTACCGAATAATCTGGTCTGCCGTATCCCGGTCCTGAATTCTGCCCCTCGACACGATCTGTCCGACTCCGGATTCCGTCTATGAAACTTCCAGGTCGATTTCTGAGACGACAACGTCCCACAACACGCCGACAAGGTGTTGTGACGGTGGAATTTGCACTCGTGGCTCCGATCATCTTTCTGATCTTTTTCGGTGCCCTCGACATTGCCTCCATGAACTTCGCAAGGCACGCGATGGGATTCGCGGCTTACGAATCTGCCCGTAAGCTGACGATTCCCGGAGGCACCGTCGCCTCCGGACGCACTGAAGCCCTCAAGCAACTGAATCTGGTCGGTCTGGGAACAGGTGCGGTGATCGAAATCACCGATTCACCGACTTCCGTGACGTCCACCATCCGAATTCCCTCGTCCCGCTTTTCCTGGGGCCCCGTCGGCTATTTTTCCGGCTACACCCTGCGCGAGACCTGCACTCTCACCAAGGAATAATCGTCCCGCTCAACCCTGCATGCCCGCCCCTTCTGCGGCCACAGGAATCACCCCCGCAGACAACTCTGCCCCGACAGTCCACGACGCAGAAGCAGCCACGCCGTTCGTCAACGACAGACCGCGAGCCCTGCCACAGGCAACTCACTCAGTATCCGGCAGCCATGCCATCCTTGCGAGACTCGCTGGCGCCAAAGTAAATGTCACGAGCACTGTCGTACCGAATCGCCTGATACCCCCCAAACTCGCCACGCACCGGTTTCAGGATGTGCCCCCGCTCGTCCAGCAAGTCCGCAAGCCCCTCCGGAAATCCCTGCTCCATGGCAACGGTGCCTCCAGTCAGCATGCGCTCCCCCGTCGGCTCTGACGAGCCGGAATGCAGGATCCGAGGGGCGTCGCCAGCCTCCTGAATGTTCATGTCAAAGTCCAGAATGTTCATCAGGATCTGAACATGCCCCTGCGGCTGCGTCGCCCCACCCATCACTCCAAAACTCAGAAATGGCTGACCATCTTTTGTAACAAACGCCGGAATGATTGTGTGAAATGGACGTTTGCCGGGGGCATAGGAATTGAACCGGCCCGGTTGCAGATCAAACATCTCTCCACGGTCCTGCAGGCAGAATCCCAACCCCTCAGGACACACACCCGAACCAAACCCACGATAGTTGCTCTGAATCAGAGACACCATCATCCGATCAGAATCCGCAACCGTCAGGTAAATCGTATCTCCGTCATCCACAGCCTCCGGAATGCCCACCGGGTACGAAGCAGCCGCCTTTTCCGGATCCAGCAACTTTCGTCGTTCCGCAGCATATTCCATTGAAATCAGTCGATTGACCGGAATCGCGGCAAAGTCGGGATCGGCGTAAAGACGAGCGCGGTCTTCAAATGCCAGCTTTTTGGCTTCAATAAACCAGTGGGCGTGATCAATGCTGCCAAATCCCGCCGATCGCAGGTCATAGGCGCTCAGCACATTCAGCATCTGCAGTGCCGCGATTCCCTGTCCATTCGGTGGCAATTCCCACACATCATAGCCTCGATAACTCACCGACACGGGCTCAACCCAGTCGGAACGATGCTGGTCCAGATCGGCCTCAGACAGAAATCCTCCGTGCTTCCGGACGTATTCAGCAATCCGATGCCCGGTTTCCCCCCGATAGAATTCGTCGCGGCCCCTGCTACTGATCCGCTCAAGCGTGGCAGCCAGGCTGGCATTCCTGAAGACATCCCCCTTGACCGGTGCCCTGCCCTCCATCAGGAACGTTTCGGCAAAACCCGGCTGGTCCCGAAACACCGTCTCACCACTCTTCCACCCCTGCGCAATCACCTCACTAACCGGAAAGCCCTCCTTCGCATAGCGAATCGCCGGTGCCAGCAGCTCCGACATCGGCAACCGACCGAATCGACCATGCAACTCAAACCAGCCATCAACACACCCCGGTACAGAAATGGGCAGCACACCCAGTGACGGAATCTTCTGCAATCCGCGATCACTGAACTCCTGCGCCTGCAGGGTCATCGGCGAACGACCGCTCGCATTCAATCCGTGCAGCTTCTTTGTCTCCGGGTCCCACACAATCGCAAACAGATCGCCGCCAATTCCGCACCCTGTCGGCTCCATCAACCCCAGCACAGCATTTGCCGCGATGGCCGCATCCACGGCCGAACCACCACGTCGAAGAATCTCAATAGCCGTCATGGTGGCCAGCGGCTGGCTGGTGGCCGCCATTCCGTGACGAGCAATTACTTCCGAACGCGTAGCAAAGGGTCGCCCCGTGGGACGGTCACCAGCCACAATTTCACCCCCCGAACGCAGGATAAAAATCAGGAACACGCAGATGCGAACCACGTCCATGCACAGCCCCCGTTCAATTCGACGATTTTACTTCGACAAATCAACTTTGCCGCACCGCTCCTGACAATTCATCGACGTCGCGACCGTGCCCCAGCAAGATGTCCTGCAGGGGCACGACCACCTGAACGCCTCGCAAACGGTTCCGCCCGGACCTACTTCTGCAGATCCCCGGCACGGATCACAATCAACTGTTCGGGAATCACATATTTCCGGAAGGCGTCCCGAACCGATTCACAGGTCAGTTCCGCAGTTCGAGCATCGTCCTCGGCATCCCGGGCAAAGGTACGATTCAGATGCAGGTTTGAGATCAGCTGCCCGGCAATCGCCGCATCACTGCTGCGAGCCACCTTGCGAGCCTCCAGCCAGGCGGTTTTGGCATCCGCCAGCTCCTTTTCCGTCGGCCCTTCCTGCACAAACCTACCCAACTCTTCAAACACCGCCTTCTCAACAGCATCCATGTTCGCCGGATTTGTGATGGCGTTGATGCTGAATCTCGCATCATTTCCCTGCGAGGGAATACTCACCGAGGAACTGACGCCGTACGACAGTCCCTCATTTTGCCGAATACGATCCCCCAATCGTGAGGACAGCGTTCCACCACCAAGAATGAAGTTGCCCAGCTGCAGTGCCACGGCCTCAGGACTATCGTCACTCATTGAAAATGCCAGACCAGCCAGAAACACGGCATTGGCCTTGTCCGGCGTGAGGATTTCTGACTTTTCTCCCTTCTGATCGGCACGAGCCTCACGCACAATCGGCGCGTACGGGGTGTCGCTCTTCCAGTCTCTCAAAACCTCCCGCACAGCCGACAAGGCGGATTCTGCCTCAAAATCTCCCACAATCGCTAATTCACCCGTCATGCCAGCAAGCTGAGTTGAATACAGGGCGCGAACCTGGTCCAGTGTCACAGACTCCAGCTCCTGCCTTCGTTCCGCCATTGACATGGAGTACCGCACATCACCTTTCGGATAGGTTGATAAACCCTGAGACAAACGTTCGCTGGACAGCGCCGCAGGATCTGATTCCATCCCGGAAATCCCCGTCACCATGCGAAGTTTCATCTGCTCAAACTCTTCCGCCGGAAATGCCGGTTGACGCAGCACTTCTCCCAGCAGGTAGATGCCCTTTTCCAGGGAATCCCGCCGAGCCTCGATCGAAAACGACAAGGTTCCGGCTGACGCCCCTGCCCCGCCACCACGGCCACCCCGGCGACCTCGTCCACCTCCACCGCCTCCGCCACTGATCTGGACATTCAGACGATCCATCTCCTGCTGCAGAGCCTGGCGATCAAGCCGTGTGGTGCCTGCCATCAGCATGGCCGGCAACATTGAGGCCGCCGTGCTCTGATTCTTCAGGGACTCCTCATTTCCATATCGCAGCGTCAGCGTAAGATTCACAGTGGCACCTCGGTTCTGCTTGGGCAGCAGAGCAATCCGCAGGCCATCCTGTTCGATGATGCGAGTTCTGGCATCCAGATTTGCCGGAGACGGATCGAAGGCTTCTCCCGATGCGACCGCCACACCACCTCGATAGTCGCGCACGACCTCAGCAATCGAAGGCACTGTGGGAATCGACAATCGCTGCGGAGCATCGGCCGGAATGAACACACCCAGCGTGCGGTTGAACGCCGGGAAATAGGTCTTCGCCACGCGATTGACATCCTCAACCGACACCGCCTGCAAGCGATCACGCTGCAGAAACAGCAGCCTCCAGTCACCCAGAGACGACGCGCTGCTGAGCGCCGAAGCCATCGCCGCGGCACTCGTCAGCAACTGCTCTGAACTGCGTTTGGCCCGCAACTTTGCACGTTCAATTTCCTCAGCACCAAATGGCGTTGCTCCCAGCGAATCCATGACGGACACCAGCGCGTCCCGAGTCGCATCCAGCTTGCCTTCGACCGGCGAGGCAGAGAATGTGAACAGCCCGGGATCGTATGCATTGTCCGCTCGCCCGGAAGCACTTGTTGCAATCTTTGGCTCCACCAACGCCTTGTCCAGTCGGCCCACTCGCGTCTCGGACAGCACGCTTCCCAGAATCGATAGCGGTGCCCAGTCCGTGTGCGAAGCCGCGGGCATGTGGTAAGCAGCGACCACGGCACCAATTCCACCAACTCGCCGCAGAGTCACCAGTCGCTCGCCATCCTGTGCAGGCTCTTCCGTGTACGTTGGATCCAGCCGGCGTTCCGGTTTGGGAATGGTCCCGAGGTATTTCGAGACGAGTTCCAGCGCCTGTGATTCCTCAAAACGCCCCGTAATGATCAGCACGACGTTGTCCGGCTGATAGAAACGGCGATAAAACGCCTGAAGATTGTCGATCGGCACCCGTTCGATGTCCGAACGATTTCCAATCGTGGTCTTTCCATAGTTATGCCATTCAAAGGCCGCAGACATCACACGCTGAAACAGAACACCCTCCGGACTGTTCTCTCCACGCTCAAACTCATTCCGCACCACCGTGAATTCTGACAGCAGGTCGTTGCGATCAATAAAGCTGTTCACCAGTCGATCGCATTCCAGATGAACGGCAAACTCCAGGTTCTCCGGGGTCGCCGGAAGGGTTTCAAAATAATTGGTGCGGTCCTGATTGGTCGTGCCATTGAAGCTGGCTCCGTGATCTCGCAGCGCCCTTGGAACATCCGGAAAGGTCGGTGTGCCCTTGAAAACAAGATGCTCCAGCAGGTGCGCCATTCCCGCTTCACCGTAACCTTCATGCCGAGAACCAACCAACACGGTCATGTTGACGGTGATTGTTGGCTGCGACGCATCCGGAAATAATAAAACTCTCGCTCCATTCGTCAGCCGATACTCAGTCACACCCTCGATCGTGATCACTTTCTCCGGAGCCTCACCAGCCACAGCGACAACCATGGTGGTCAGCAACAGCACCCCGACGGAAACCTGCCGAATCAGGAACATGAATGCCCTTAACCTTTCCCACAGAGAAAACGGACCAATTGTCTGTTGATGCCCGGACCGGGCTGTGCAACATGGTGACGCCCGACCTTTGGAGATCAGCCGTCGTGAATTCATCGAATGCTCTGCCACACAGCGAAACAAACACGCAGCAGA
>JBDKIW010000478.1:0-4892 GCA_039796955.1 Planctomycetota bacterium | reverse complement strand
CGCACGGCTCAGGTGGAACTTCGCCCTCCCTCAGTGAGGGTTGCGCAATTCGTCGATTCCGCTGCTGACCACTGCCATTTTCACGGTGAGCTCTTCGATTGTGGCTGAAAACAGCGTCAGCGGATTCTCAGACGTCATGCGGGACTGCGGATCCAGCACGAGCCGTTCAAGTCGGTGCAGGTGGGTGTGCAGCGCCTGGTCCAGCAGGGGTACGAGGTCTCGAGCATCCTCGCGGATTTTTTTGGTCACGACCTGGACGAGATCGCGTTCCTGATGTCGCTGAGCGACAGAGAGAATCCGCGGGGCCGAATTGTCCTGCCGTTGATCCAGTTCTCGAGTGTCCACCAGTCTGCCAAACGGGGATTCGGATTTGCGGGCGGCCTTCATGGCGGCCTGAACATTTTCCAGCAGGGTCTGAGCCTTGCGGGAATCGGGTTCTATTTTGAGGACCTCCAGAAAGGCTTTCTGGGCCAGACTGTGATTGCCGGCTTCTGCATAAATGCGGCCGAGATTCAGGTGCGCGTCGGCCATGCGTGGATTGAGTTTCAGAGCCTCCTTGTACGCCGAGATCGCCATGGTCGTCATTTTCAGCCCGCGTTGAGCGAGGCCGAGGTTGTACCATGCATCGGCACATCGTCGATCGCGCTGGACGGCCCGCCGCAGCACCTCGGCCGCCCTGCGAAAATCCTCCTGCCGATTCAGTGTGGCCCCGAGATTGACCCAGCCTGCTGCGTTCATGGGAAAACGCTGAGTCATCTGTTCGAAAGCCTGCTCGGCTGCCGGGAAGTCCTTTGCTGCAAAGCAGGCGATCCCCAGCAGGAACAACGCGTCTTCCGCTATGGATTCGTCTTCCTGCAGATTCTGCAGGAGCTGCACGGCGTCTGCGAAGCGGCGGGATTTGATGAGTTGGCGGGCTTGCTGCAGAAGGTCGTTCGAAGAGGTGTCGGAATTCATGGTTCGACTCCGAAGCTGGTCACCGGCGTGAGCCAAAAATGCGATCCGTGTCAAAACGGAGTTGCCGCATCGGAAGGAGAGATCGCGTGGGTTGGCGGGAATCACCGAATCGGGGCTGTAGTCGTCAATTCTCTGCCGGTTTTCGCTGAAGGACTGGCGAAATACGGCAAGCACGGGTCTCAGGGTAACAGTTTGCCCGGACTGATGAGAATTGTAAATTCGAAGAAACCCGCTTTTCGTGGTACGTCAGATCTTTCCCGACTTGCCAATGTCAAACAGGGCAAGAAGGCGCGAAGGGGTAGCCACCTGTTCAAGCCTCAAATCCGTCGCTGACGATCGACACAGCACATGCGTTCAAAACGCCACGGTCGTACTCGTTGAAGAGAACCCGGTCGAAGAATGTGCAGGTACCGAATGTCTCGATTGTTGGTCAGAAACGTGCTGGCTGTCTCCCTGCTGACCGCCAGTTTGTTTCCTCCTCGTGCTATTGCGGAGGACGCCAGGCAGACGCCGCTGGTGCGCGCCGTGCAGCAGTCCGGAAAGTCGGTCGTAAACATCCACACAGAAAAGGTGGCCAGTGACGATCGCGACGGCAAGTTTTTCGCGACGAAGCCGCGGAAAGTGACCGGCATGGGGACAGGCATCGTCGTGGACGAGCGCGGGTACATCGTGACCAACTTTCATGTGATTCAGGATGTGGACCTGATCACTGTGACCCTGATTGACGGCAGCGCCTTTGATGGCAGTGTGGTTTCTTTTGACCGACGGCAGGACCTCGCGGTGATCAGGGTCGAGTCGCCGACACCGCTGACCGTGATGCCGATGGGGACCTCCAGCGACCTGATGCTTGCCGAAACAGTTTATGCCGTGGGGAATGCATTCGGCTACGAACACACCGTGACCTCCGGCATCATCAGCGCACTGCATCGCGACGTGGAAGTGGATGAGATTCAGTCTTACGAAAACCTGATCCAGACAGATGCCAGTATCAATCCGGGTAATAGTGGCGGACCGCTGCTGAACCTGAACGGAGAAGTAATCGGAATCAATGTGGCCATTCGCTCGGGAGCCCAGCGGATTGGATTCGCGATTCCAATTGACGATGCACGCCGCACCATTGCTCGTTTGCTGAGCGTCGAGAAGCTCAACGGATTTTCACACGGGTTGCAGACGGTCGACGTCAAAACGCCTCAGGAGAAGAAACTGGTGGTGGAATCCGTCGGCAAGGGCACGGCGGCTGAGCTGAGTGGGCTGGCGGCTGGTGACATCATTCGGGACGTGCGCGGCATCACTGTTGTGGATGCCACCGATCTGGAACGAGCCTTGTTGGACCTCCCTCGCGGTCAGGCAGTGGACGTAAAGATTCTTCGCGACGGAAAAGAGCTGGTGCGTCAGTTAACCGTCGGCAGCGGACAGGCCACTGCAGATTTCCGTGGCTCAGAAACGGTGGAAGTCATTCGTCGACCGGAGACATCGAACTCCGCGGCCTTGCCAGTCCTCTCAGTGACAAAAACGGCAGAGGTGGATGATCCGGCGCTGGTTCGTACCTGGCAGGTTCTCGGGGTCCGCCTGCGAACTCTGACAACAGCTGAGCAGCTGGAGATTACCCAGCGAGCCTATCCAGGTGCCCGCGGTCCCGTGCGTTACAATGGCGGACTGAAAGTGCTGGAAATTCGTCCCGAGAGTGTGGCGGCTCCGCTGCTGCGAGAAGGTGACATTCTGCTGGGGCTGGACGGGTTTGAGACTGTGAGCACTGGCAACCTCGGATTTATTCTTGGCGAATCGAGAATTACGGGGATGGCCAAAATGAAATGTCAGTACTTCAGACAGGGAACAAATCCCCTCGAAGGCACTTTGAGTCTGACGAAATAGGCTGTGTCGAGTCAGTCGTCGACAGCCAGAGGAGGAGAGTGGCCTGCATCGGCAGGCGGAGATAGCCGAGACTGCCTGTTCGGGCATTCAGACGGAGCGCAATACGCACTGCGAAAGAATAAGTTAGCCGAATTCGCGGTCCGGACGGCATTCATTTCTTCACATCGGAAGCGGATTTGGGTAGATATACTCCTTGCAGCGGGGAGTTCTGTTCACCAGCAGCGACAGACGCTGAAATCACAAGTCCTTTCAGGGATTAGTTTTTAGCGTGCAAATGCTGATTTTCCCGGTTTCACAGGAATCCTGGGACAGAATGTGCTGAAAAGGCTGATTTTGTTGTGATTCGGCCCGGTTATGTCGTAAAGTAACCAAGAGGTCGATTCGGCGGACGCGTGGTCGTCTGTCGGATTCATGGAAATTCCCGTAAAAACCGTTCCGGGGCTTGCTGCAATTCCTGCAAAGGTGTGCGGCAAAGACACGTTTTCTATGTCAGCGGTAATTCGTACCTGCCCAGGGTGTCAGTCTGTCATTTTGTCCGACACGGATCAGTGTCCGGACTGCGGTCACGTTTTTTACAAACGCCGCGGTTCTGAGGTGAGTGACAGCTCGTTCGGGACCAGCACAGACTCACCGCGCGCTGCCGGCGGTATCCGCGAAGCCTGCCCACACTGTGGAGAGATGGTCCGCGCTGGTTTGTTGCGTTGCTGGAGCTGCAACGGATTTATGCGGGCTGACATTGCCGCTCGGTACCATGACCTGACCACCAATCCCCAGAAGATCATTTACAGCACCATTCCACCAGAGCAGCGTCAGGATTATCTGCCGGCACGTGCTGCTACGGGGCCCGGTGTCGAGGATGCCGACGAGTTCACTCTGGCGGACGACCTGTTGCCACCTGGAGCCAGCAAGGCCGCCGGTTCACAACCGATCGTTGCTTCAGCGCTTGTTGATGTGGTCGCGAAGGCGGCCTCAGATGGGCCTGACAAGCCACAGTCCGTCACGCCGGGCGGCGATGCCAGTGCCGCGGTGGACGGCAAAGTGTCGCAGCCAACTGATCCGGAAAAGGCCACGGCCGCGGCGAAGGCTGCCGACGGCACGCCACCGGCCAAACCGGCAAGCGACGACTTGTTTGCCATCGCGATGCAGGAACAGAAAGACGATCGCCGACGCCGCAATGAACGTCTGGCAGAACGTCAGAAGCGACAAATGCTGATGCCCTGCAAGTGCGGAGCCTGGATTCGTGTCCAGGATGATATGGCCGGCAAGGTTGTCCGGTGCCGACAGTGTCAGCAGGCGGTTCAGGTGCCTGAGATCCGACGAAAAACCGTCGAGAAGAAAGAAGAGAAGGCCGTCCCGCGGCTGGACGTCACCTGGATCAATGACGTCTGGTTTCACGTGCTCACGCCGACATCTGTCGTTCTCAAGCCGGGCAGTCTGACCAGCCAGCACACCGAAGCAGACATCGCCATCACTGACACCGGAATTCACATCGTCGCGTTCTCTGCCGGAGAACCGAAAAAGAAATCCCTGCTAAGCTTCGGGTCCTCGGACAAAAAGCCCGACCGCGCGGCTCATCGTCGTCAGGTTCGGGAGCAGATCGTTGCGACCGGCGATCTGAAAGCTCTGACAAATTGTGAAGTCCGCACGATCGCACGCGATCAGGCTGCGGAACTGAAGCTGGTTCAGCCGGTTGCCAGGGTTCACGAATCCATGTTTGCCGGGGTGCCGGTCTTTGGCGAAGGCCGGATTGCAGTCTACCTCCCGATCGCACAGGAAGCCGGACAACAGGCCTACTGCTCGTTTCCGCTCTCTGCCTGGCGCAGTTTCAGCAACCGACTGAAAGAATTGTTTGGTGTGCAGCTGCCTTCAGCGGAAAATGGCGTGCCGGACTCAGAAAAGGCCGAAACGCTCAGCTGCTTCATAACTCAGGCCAAGGTCGAATCGGTCCGGAATCTGATTTACTACCAGCAGGATCCGTCCTTTGAACTGGAACTGACCGGCTACAAGTGCAAAGCCTGCGGGGCGGCGGTCAGTGAAGAGGGACGCAAAAAGAACAAGCTGGGCGG
>JBDKIW010000477.1:0-32087 GCA_039796955.1 Planctomycetota bacterium | reverse complement strand
CCACCTTCGTCCGCACACATCTGACCTGGCAATCCTGCATCGATCAGTACGACACCCTGCTGCAACGCCTGATCAACCACAACACAAAGATCAGCCCCCGGTGAAGCATCCACCTCGGCTTAGCATCCGAGGTGATCAAAGGCCATCACTTCAGGATGGACTTGCGCAGCAACGACAGGCGTGGCTCCAGTGCTCGATGATGACAACGCGGAGACCGTTTGCGTTGCCGTCACGAGCACGAGCACGAGCACGAGCACGAGCACGAGCACGAAAAAGCATGCGTGCCTAAGAGGCTGTGCGCGGCAACAGGAACTTACAACATTTGAATTCTCAACCCCCGACACGCCCCAGCGCGGCAGCAAACTCCTGCGCCAATAATTCAAATGGTTCCAGTCCCACAGAAACTCGAATCAGCTCGTCACAGATCCCCGCCTCTCCCCGCTGCTGAGACGTCAGGAATCGATGCGATGTTGTGGCCGGATGCGAAATCGTCGTTCGAGCATCAGCCAGAGTCGGTGAAAAGGGGATCGTCGGCAGGTTCCGAAGAAACTCATTCACGCTCTGAAACCCCGTTCCCGCCAATTCCACCGAGATGATGCCCCCTGTGCCATTCGGATACAGACGACGAGCAGTCTCCACAGAACGATGATCCGACAACAGAGGATAGTACACTCGCCTTACACCCGACTGACCCGCCAGAAATTCCGCCAGTCGCCGCGTGGTCTCGCACACCTGCTTCATTCGCAGAGCCAGCGTCCGCAGTCCTCGCTGCGTCAGCCAGCTCTCAAAAGGATTGGCATTCTGCCCGAAAATACTGGCCGTCTCTCGCAACGGTCGCACCAGCTCCAGCGCTCCCGCAGCAACCCCCAGCATCACGTCCCCATGCCCATTCAGATACTTGGACGCACTGTGAAACACCAGCGCCGCCCCCAAAGCACATGGTCGTATCAATTCCGGCGTCGTAAATGTCGAATCCACCACGACCGGCACCGTTCCCGCACAATCCACAATCGCCGGCAGATCCGCCACTTCCAGCAATGGATTGGAAACAGTCTCCACCAGCACAAATCGCGTCTCGCGCCGAATCATTGCCCGCAACTGCTCAGGCCGGGACACATCAAAGGCCGTCACCGTCACTCCCAGACGCTGCATTCGCGACGCCAGCTGCAGAGTTTTTCCATACAGCGAACTCGCCACCAACACATGGTCACCAGCGGCCAGCAGTGTCAGAAAAATACTGCCAATCGCTCCCATGCCCGAAGCAAAGACAGCGCCGGCTTCCGCGTGCTCCAGCCGAGCAATCGAGTCGGCAAGGGCCGAATGATTCGGATTACTGTCCCGAGTGTAAATGTCCCCCGTCACTTCCCCGGAATACAACTGCTGCAAAACATCCAGATCCGGCACATCAAACGCCGTCGTTTGAAAAATCGGCGGAGCACTCGGAGTCGTCACCCCTGACACCGGATGACCCATTCTTGAACTTTCCACGTCCGACACAACCACACCTCAATTCAACCGGATCTCTGCAACTTCTGATGACTGCGACACTGATGACTGCCACACCGCAGGCAGAATTCCACGGCTCTGCCCTGCCCCGCTGACGACCGTGGCGCCACGGGTCAACCGACGGCTTCAGGCATGTGCCGGAAAATCCGTATAGCCCCGCGGTCCGTTCGGCGTGTACCAGTCAGACATCGGTGCAGGCGGCGACAGTTCCCACCCATAACGAAATCGTTCCACAAGGTCCGGGTTGCTGATAAACGGACGCCCGAAAGCAATCATGTCGGCATGCCCGGCCGCTATCGCTGCATCAGCCCGTTCCTGCGTGTAACCGCAGTTCCCCATCAACGGACCACTGAACACCTGACGAAAATCCGCCAGCGTCATCGGCTGACCAAGACCATGAAAGCCGAATTCCAGACCGTCCATCACATGCAGCCATGCCAGCCCCAGTGGCTCCAGCATCCCCGCCGCATGCAGAAACTGCTCCCGAAAATCCGTGGACCCCATGTCGTTGAACATACCATTGGGCGAAAGACGCACACCAATTCGCTCGGCCGGCCAGGCCGTTGCCACCGCCGACACCACCTCCTGCAGAAACCGCGACCGATTCTCAATCGATCCCCCATAACCATCCGTACGCTGATTTGTCTTTGACTGCAGAAACTGGTCGATCAGATAGCCATTGGCCGCATGCACCTCGACCCCATCAAATCCCGCCCGACGCGCCCGCTCCGCAGCCCGGCGATAATCCTCCACAACCCGCGGGATTTCCGCCGTCTCCAGCGCCCGTGGCACTTCATAGGGCTGTGCGCCGGCCGGAGTGTAGTTGTGTGTTCCATCAATTCGAATGGCCGACGGCGCCACACACGCCCGCCCGCCATGAAAGCTGCTGTGTGATGCCCGGCCCATGTGCCACAGCTGCAGAAATATCACACCGCCGGCCTGATGAACCGCCTGCACCACCTGCCGCCAACCCGTCTCCATCGCATCCGTGTAGATTCCCGGCGACTCATTCCAGCCATTTGCCTCTTCAGAAATCGTCGTCGCCTCAGAAATCATCACTCCGGCTGATGCTCGCTGCACATAATATTCAGCCATCAGCGCATTCGGAATCCGCTCCGCACCAGCCCGAGCCCGTGTCAGCGGCGCCAGGACCACTCGATTCTTCAACGGCAAGCCCCGCAACGAAAACGACGTCAACAACTCTCCGGACATATCTTTCTGCACCATTCACAAAAGGAAAACTCGGCCAACAGTTCACACAGCCTACCGAACACACCCGGTTCTGGCACGACACTACAGACATTTCCCCGACAATTGCACTGCACCTTCCCCGCTCAGCCCGCACGCACACTCAACTCACCCAACACTCACAGCCGCCTTGCCCCTGGCCGCACACACAGACACATCCGACTCACTTCCAGGACAACCATGCCTGAGCCATCGCGCGTCCCAGCCAGAGTGTTCCTGCTGTTCCCAGATGCTGCGTTTGATGAGGTGCCGTGGCCGTGGAAATGATCAACACGCGCGGGTCCGCCTCCGCCAACGCCTCCAGATCCTGATTCACCTGAGACACATGTTTCCATGTCGGCTCTGAAAACTGCTGGCCAATCAGCCATCGTAAGTCCGGAGCCCCAAGGTCCTGCCGTGTCTGACGAATCAGCGTTCGCATCAACTCGGCATTCTTCGTGGCATAGGACCCAAACCATGTGTCGTTCTCTCCGGTTTGCCAGAACACCCCTCCCAGCTGACACCGGTAACCACGCTGCTCAAGATCCCGCTGCGCTCGGCGAATACTGGCCACAAACTCCGGATACAGGTTGCGATGCACTTCGCTCGTTCCTTCCGGCAACCAGTCTGGCCCCTGCGCTCCACTGTCCGTAAACTTCAAAATCGCTATGCCGGTGTTCGCCGGCATGCCCCGTCGCAACTCTGCCCCCAAGGCCAGCTCCGGACCAAACGTCCCCTGATATCCCGTCAAACCCAGTGGCTCCCAGTCCCGCGAAATACGCACCCCGCCACCCAGTGAATACCGAAACAGAACATCCTGCTGGTCCTCAGACAAGACCCCGAACTCCGGAAAATCGCGCAGCTGCGACGCAAAGGCTCCCTCCCCCTCAACACCACGCTGTCCCGCCAGCACAAACAACTGCACGGTCCCGCCAGCCTCCACTGGAAGCTCCCCGCGAAATCCACGATCCTTCTCCGCCGGTGCCGCCCCCTGATCGCGCAGCCACGCATCCGCAAAGGCCTGCCCCAACTGCAACTGGCCCTGAGTCCCGAAGTGATAGTGCGGCTGACCACTGCCCATCACCTCAAAGGCCAGATGAGATGTCGGCACCCAAACCGTCTGCGCATCCCGACTGAGCACCTGCGATTGCTGGCGAAATAATTCTCCCAGCTGTGCCCGATGATCCATGCCCCAGATGCCCTTCTCACTGACTTCCCCGATGTACCACTTCAGCTGTGGCAGACCCAGGTCCAGACGCAACTGACCGATCAACCGCTCCAGTCCCTTCGCATAGTTCGGTACCAGCCCGCGGTCCAGCATGTCATTTTCGCCCTGATGCCACAGCACCGCCTCAACCCGATACCGCAACCCCTGCTGCTCCAGCGACTGCAGTGATTCCCGGATCAATTGCAGCGTTTTGGGATACAACCGCAGGCCGTCATCCGGAGCATCCGGGTTCCAGTCTTTCGCGACGGTCGTGCCACCCACCGCCGATTTGATAATCGCAATCGGCCCCGGACTGCATTCGACCACTCGGCGCGCAAAAGTAATTTCCGGGCCAAAACTCTCCAATGGTCGCAACACTTCCCAGCCCTTTGATCGCTGCCCCTCATGGCCCAGCAACCATGCAAACCGCACGTCATCCTGCGGAATTCCTGCCCCACGAAACTCCGGAAACTCATCGATCCGCTCGGCATGCGCGTCCGCGCCCACCATGTTGCTCTGCCCCGCCAGCACAAACACACGAATGACGTCATCAGCCCCACGACAACAACTTGTCACCGGAAGACTGATCCCGGCCAGCAGCCAGCAAATCAGTTGAAGTATTCCTGTGCGGGTCTTCATCATTTCCTGTCTCCGGTGCGCAGTACCTGTCACCCTGTCCCTGCGGGAACGTTCCCGTGAATCCCGAGTCTAGCGTTTTCCCGCCGAAAACTCGCCCGCACAATCCACGCCCCTCAAAAAACACCAACGGTTGCTCCCGCGATTTCCAAACCAGCTGTTCCCACGAATGAAGTTCTACCTGCACCACATCAAACCAACCCCCACAGCACTCAGCGACAAAAACCTTCGCCGTTCCGGTTTCAGGTCCCGCCTTGCGATTGTGTCCACGCCAGGCGACACTTCCAACTCCGGAAACGTCACGCGTGACGTCCTCGTCAGCCAGCAAACCAACGCGTGTTCATGGCTGTGCGCCGCTCAGTTCTCTGAACCACAAACAGATAATGCCCGCAACCCCCGCTCTGATTCTTGGTATTGATGGTGGTGGAACCAAAACCGTCGCGTGGCTCAGCACGGCGGATCCCGATGGGCCCCTGCTGGGTCAGGGCCACGCCGGCCCATCCAATCAACGCGCTGTGGGCCCGGTACTGGCCACACAAAATCTGGATCTCGCCGTACAACTCGCGTTCGACAACGCCGGGCTGGAACGACAAACTGTTCCTGCCGCCTGCCTGGGACTGGCCGGAGCTGACCGCCAGGCCGATCGTCAGGTGGTGCTGCAATGGGCCGAACACGCCCGCCTCGCAGAACGCGTTCGAGTCGTCAATGATGCGGTTCCCCTGCTATCCGCCAATCACGGCTCCGGAATCGGAGTCGCTCTGATCGCCGGCACCGGCTCACTCGCGTGGGGGCGAAATGCCGCCGGCCAGACCGCTCGCTCCGGTGGCTGGGGCTATCTGCTTGGTGACGAAGGCAGCGCATTCGCCCTCGGCACCGCTGCAATCAAGGCTGTTGTGATGGCCGCCGATGGTCGTTCCAGCGCCACCACACTCCGTGATCCTCTGCTGCAGGCCCTGCACATCTCCAGCACCGCCGATATCGTCACCGCGATCTATTCCGCAGACATTCCCCGAGCTGTGATTGCCGGACTGGCCCCACTGCTTTTTCAGCCCGAACTCGCCGCAGACACCGCCGTTCAGTCCATCCTGCAGCAGGCCGCAAACGACCTCGCCACCATGACCGCCTCGGTTGCTCGCCAGCTGCAGCTGGTCGACCCATTCCCACTCGCTCTGACCGGATCCGTTCTGCTGCACCAGCCTCAATATCGTCAGGCCGTAATTCAGGCGATCACCGATCTCTGCACGGCCCCGCCCAGTGTCTCCGTTGTTCCGGAGGCCGTTGCCGGCGCACTGCAACTGGCCCGAGACCTGCTGCTGTCACCCTGAACACACACGCCGTTGTCCTGCCATGTCACAGCCGCAGAAAAATGCGATTGCGATACAAATACAACAGGAACAGCCACTGCGCAGAAAGAACCCCCACCGCCAGCACAACCTCGCCCCATGCACCACTCAACCGTGCGATCCCCGACAGAAAAAAAGCCGCCATGCCATCAAAGTCCACAAACCGCGGCACCACATAGATCGTGATCGCATTCACTCCAATGACCGCCCAGAAAAACGCCCAGCGACGAAATCCCATAACGTCGATCACGAGGTAAAATGCCGACAACAGCAGCATGCTCCAGCCCGCGGCCACCAGCACAAACGAACTGGTCCAGAGGTTTTTTATGATCGGAAACACCACGCCCCACGAGTATCCCGCCGAAAGCAATACGCCCCCCATCAGACACAGCCCGGCAAATCGCCCCCACCCGGATCGGTGAGTCCGTAACCACAGGCCAGCCAGACATCCCAGCAACACGGTAGAGACCGCCGGAATCGTCGAAAGAATCCCCTCGTTATCGCCATCACCATACCACTGCGCTGGAATTCGACCCGGTAATAAGGCCCGATCCACGTAGCCCGGCAGATTCCCCGCTTTGGAAAAGTCTCCCGCAACGCTCCCCGGGGCCGGCACCAGCGCCAGCAACGCCCAGTAACTCAACAGGATTCCAGCAATCGTCGCGATCAGCCCACGGACACTCAGCTTCAGAAACAGCACGGCAGAGATCCCGTAACACAGCGCAATGCGCTGCAGGACGCCGGGATATCGCAACTCACCAAATCTGAACTGCAGCAGGCCGTTACAAACCAGCCCCAGAAGAAACAGCAAAGCCGTGCGTCGCAGGATCCGCGACCACGCCTGCGACGGCTCCTGTTGATATCTGCTCAACGAAAACGGGATCACACATCCCACCAGAAACATGAACAGCGGGAAAATCAGGTCGTAAAATCGAAATCCCGCCCAGTCCACGTGCTCAAACTGCAGCTTCAGGCGCGCAGCGTTCACTGAAGTCGACCGCTCCAGCAGCTTTGTGGCCAGAACATCGCCGCCCACAATCCAGAACATGTCAAAGCCCCGCAACGCATCGATAGACAACAGCCGCTCACCCGTTCGCTCACCTGCTGCCGCCTTGCCGGTTTTCCGGCCCCCACCCTGTGCTGCCGCCACTCGCCCGCTCTCCCCTCTCAGAATCCCCGCCGCAACCACACCCTCAATTCCCGCTACGCCGCAGCCTCCGCGTTCCCTACTGCAACTCCACACCGAGGGCCTTCATGAAGAACTTCATGTCTTCCCAAACCTGCTTCTTGGCCGCCGGATTTCGCAGCAGATACGAGGGATGGTAGGTACACAGCACGCGCGATGCGCCGTACTCGTAAAACTTGCCCCGCATCTTTGAAATCGCAGTGTCGACCCCCAGCAGGTTCTGCGCTGCCACAGCACCCAGACAAATAATGAACTCCGGCTGCACCACATGAATCTGTGCCTCCAGAAACTCCCGACAATTCGCCGCTTCCTGTGGCAACGGATTCCGATTCCCCGGCGGACGACACCGCAGAATATTGCAGATGTACAGATCCTCACGCCGCAGTTGACTGGCTGCCAGAATCTTGTTCAGCAATTGCCCCGCCGCCCCCACAAACGGCTCGCCCTGCTCGTCCTCTTCCTGCCCGGGTGCCTCACCAATCACCATCACCCGCGCAGTGGCACTGCCCACCCCGAAGACCGTTTGAGTCCGTCGGGTGGCCAGCTCAGGACAACGCTGACAACAAGCCACCGCGGCCTTCAATCCACACAACGCCGCCTCGCGCGCTTCCCGCGTGGAATGCTCCCGCTCTCGAACCTGCTGCACTTCCGGCAGCATCTCCGGAGGACGCACGGAGGACGGATGCAGCTCGTCAGCATCCAGCAGACCCGGTACACGCCGCAGGGGCTTCACAGCACTCGGTACAGGAGCCGCTTTTGCCGGCCGACGCGCCAACCCCGACGTTCCGGAAACCGGTTCCGCCACCGTCACTGGACTACTGCCTCCGGCCACTGCCGTGGATGATCCCCCGCGTGCCGCAGGCGCTTTTCGCCGAACCAGATCCACCTTCGGAAGATGCGTCACACCCACACTGGTCAGATGCTTCAGCAGCTGCGCCATCGCTCGCTTATTACTCATAGTCACACCCGTCAGCAACAGAGAAAGCGCGGCCCTCGCCGTGTTTGTCTTCACTCACTACCAATACCCCACATTGCCATCCTGCCACTCCGGGTCCCGCAGTCTACCCGAATGCCGCTCCCCCACAAATCCAGCCCGCTCCACCGACTGCCACTGCCGACCTGACCCCACCCGCCGCTGTCGTTCAGCGCTCCGGATCACGCCAGATCAACACCAGCAGCAACAGCCCCAGTAATGGCGCCAGGCCCACCAACCCCAGCCCCAGATCAAATGACCCCGTCTCGTCCACAACACGACCAAACCACTTCTGAGTCGGCGAGGATACCAGCCAGCCCACCGCCCCCAGGAGGCCCGATGCCTTCCCGAGATGTCGCTCACTCACTTCCTGCGCCATCGAATAGTAGCAGGGAAACAACCCCAGCGAGCCCGCGGCAACGATCAGCAGTGTGCCATACAGTAACGGCCCGGCCGGCAGCATCGCCGCCACTGTCGCCAGCGCCGTGCAACTGCCACAAATCGCAAAAATAAGCACCCTCGCCCGCTGAGCACCCATGCCCCTGCGCGCCAGATACAATGCCGCCGCGCCCGCACACAAACAACCAATGTCAGCCGCCACAAAGTACAGCGAATTGAAATACAACGCGGTAGACTCACTGACCCCACGCCCCTCCTGCAGAAACTTCGGTAACCACGCCCGGATCAACTGCCATGTCATGTTCAGAAAGATGACGACCGGTACCAGCGCGTAAAATCGCGGATTCGTCAGGCATTCCAGCAACCAGTGTCGCTCCGTTGTTTCACCCGCCGCCCGGATGTCGACAGATCGCGGCGCAGTTGCCGCCGGCAGATCGCTCCGCCGTACAGAAATCAACCACAACACAGCCCAGACAATTCCGCTGGAACCGATCAGCACAAATGGAAACCGCCACGCTCCCGCTTCGTCACGCCCACCCACCAGCGCCAGAATAATCAACGGTGTGATGATGGCCCCCAGGGCCCCTCCACTCTGCAGCACACTGTTGCCCATCAGCCGCTGACTTCCTGTCTGCAGCGTCTGAGTCGTGCGGAGAGCACACGGCCAGTGCCCGGCTTCAAAAAAACCCAGCAGCAACCGACACACCAGCAACGAACCAAAGCCCTCACAAAACCCCGTCAGCACACCAATTCCCGACCAGGCCAGCAACACCAGCGGATACAACAGACGCACAGAAAAACGGTCTGCCAGAATTCCGAAGAACAGCGAACCCGCCGCAAACGCCGTCCCAAATCCAAATTCCAGATCCCCGTAACGCTCATTACTGATCTGCAACTCTGTCGTGATGCGTTTGGAAAGCACCGACAACGCCTGTCGGTCCATATAGTTCAGCATCGTCGCCAGTAACAGCAGAATACTCACCCACCAAACCCACACCTTCGATCGACGCGAGGCCGCAGAATCCAACGCCTCAGCATCCTGCGTCACCCACGTCTCTGCCTGCTCGCTCCCGGATTCGCCCACCATCTGTTGCTTTCCTGCTGGATTCCCACTCGGACGACCCCTCAACAGAGACCCCGCCACAGCCCATCGCACAGAATAAACCGCCACCAGGCCAATGAAAACCGGACACCCCGTAACAGTTTCCGCAAAATCCCACCCCGCACGCAGCCGGCATTCCCGAATGCGCCGGATATCACCGCCGCAACACGCCTGACAACTGGAGAAGAGAAACGGCCTGCTGGTTTTCGTTTCCCCCGAATTTCAAACCCCGCCGCCAATCTTCGAAAGTCCGCTTCGGCCGGAGTGATAGGTTTCTGCATGAAGCTTTCTCTGCCGTGCGTTGTGCTGAGTGTTTCCCCGCCCGTTGATGCCTTCTTCATCAGGAAATTTCCGTGAGCAAAACCAGGCCGTTTCTGATTGGCACGGCGCTGGGTGCTTCGGCGATGTTCTTCTCGCTGCAGTACCACGTTGTGCATTCTCCCACCGGATTACAGGTCGTGCCCCGATCACCTCAGCAAAGCATCGGACTGGCCTACGCCGATGTGCGTAACTGGAGCCCCGCTCAGTGGGCCGATCGCCCCGAGCTCGCCCGCGCCCTCATGGCCAACGGCTCCGGTGAGCTGATCGCCAGCTCCGTTGTCGACTCCCTCAGCGGTGGCACGTCTGAGGAATCCACCACGCTGGATGAACTCCGCAGCTTTCTCAACAAGTCCCGTGTCGACCTCGTCAGGTCCACACTCGCACCCTCCAGCAAAACAAACCCCGAAGACTCCGCCGATCGTGACTCCACAATGAACGATCACGAGGATCTCGGGCAGCCCATCCCGTTCCCCTCAGATGCCGGTTCGCGGCCAGTTGCCGACCCTTTCCAGCGACGATCGCCTGCCGCTTCCAGCGCCCAGAAGGCCTCACGGTTTTCCGATACTGAGGTCCTGGAAGGCCTCGCACAGCCCCGCAGCAAATCCTCCGGAGGTTCCCGAGGAAATTCGCTGATCGATCAGGCCCTGGAAGTTGAGCGGAAAATCTTCGGTGATCAGGAGGATTCTCAGGAGACTTCAGTCACTCCTGAGAGCACCAGCAGGAAAGCTCCTGCCCCTCTGTTCGAAGAAGTCACTACGGCACTGGAGAATCAGGCCCAGCAGATGCTGGACGAGATTCGCAATTCCAACGCCCCACGATCCAGCGTCGCCGCCAGTGTTGACTCCCCTGCCAACTTCAACCGCAGCAGCACCAGCCGGACAGAGTCGACAACCACAACGGCAACACCAGAACCTCCGGTCCCTGCGACCGATGATTTCGATCCCTTCCTTGAATGATTGCGATGGTCATGACTCAGCCGACCGTCCCTGACCCGCTGCAGCGGACCACGATTGCGATCACCCTGGTCAGTGTTCCAGCGACGTCAGCTGCATCAACCATCAAACACCAGCGTGGATGTTTATGACGAGTCCCGATTCCACCGTTCTTCCCGGACGCTATCGCCACTACAAGAATCGTGACTACATCGTGCTGGGTGTTGCTCGCCACTCCGAGACCGAGGAAGAACTCGTCGTCTATCGCACCGACTACGGTGACCGATCACTTTGGGTCCGGCCGAAAGCGATGTTCGTGGAGCAGGTCCTTGTTGACGGCAAGCTGGTGCCACGTTTCCGCTATGTTGAAGACTCGCTGGACTCGACGTGAACGCGCCCGGGAACGAGCCACGCTCCGTAGCGCGGGTGAGCTGAAACGCTGGGGCGTACCGCGGCGATGAATTCATCAATTGCCGCCTGCAGACGTTACGCCTGATTCAAAAACTTCCCAAACCACCACGACCAGGATCGCACCCCCACTTCAGGCGCAGAGATTGCCGAAACTCTCCAGCACACCGCGGCGAACACCCTCAAATTGCGTCCCTTCCACCAACGAATCAGCAATCGGGACTTGGTTTTTCGATAAAAACCGTAGCCTGAGTCAGAATTCCGGACGCTGCGCTCCACGCATGGTTTCGCCATGGCACCCATCGCAGGGGACACAGCCCGCACGTGCTGCTGAACCAGAATTCGGACCGAATGGAGACGGAAATGACCGAAACAGAATTTCTGGAAATCCTGAAATCCAGCATCAACGAACTGTTGCGCTGGGTTGGATTCGGCACGCTGACGGGACTGGCGGCGAAGGCCATCATGCCGGGCCGCGACCCCGGAGGCGCCATCACAACGGTCCTGATCGGTATCGGCGGAAGCGTGATTGGCTGCGGAACAGCCCTGTTCTTCTGGCGAGATGCCTCGATTGACCCAATCAGCGTCAAAGGTTTTTTTGCGGCGGTGTTCGGCGCCTTTACGCTGCTGTTTTTCTACCGACTCCTGTCCGGGTCTTTCCTGCGCGAAACCAATGGCGAAGAAGATCGATGGTTATATAAGGTCAAAAAACGCCTCCGCAAACGTCAGGTTCTGGAGGAAGTCCTGCGAGACGCCCTCTAACAAGACCCGGCCCGAACACCGGGCAGTGGACGCCCATGATTGGATCAGATCACAGGCCCGGGCCTTGATGATGTCCACGACAGGTTCCGGCCGCATTCAGAATCAAGCGGATGGGCAAGCGACTGGGAAGCATTCGAGGACGATCATGGCAGAAAGCGACGGACGTGACCCTGCCGCGCCCCGATCAACTGAACAGATTATCAGTAATCCTCGGATCGACCGCAAATGTGCTGGAAATCACCTTGAGCCGGCGGAAGAACTGGTTTGGGCGCCTAAAATCACCACCCCACGTCTGCGATTTCCTCCGAAACCGGCAATCTGCTGTTGAAGCTTGAATTTCCAGACGATATCCTGCCCCGTTTCCCTTGAAACGCTGCAGGAAACTGCGCGCTGTCAAAAAACTGGCTGTGGAATACGACTCTGCAGTTGGAATTTTGTCACCGCCATCGATCCCGCGTCATTCCTGTTCGGTGATCCCGGCAGATGATTCACTGGATTTTTGGTGTTGATTTGTGGCTGGGACGGTCGACATTGTTTGATCGTCTGAAGATGTTTGGACTCACACTGGCCGTAGCCCAGTGGTCAAAACCGGCGGTAAACTGTTTGTCGTAAGAGGTATTCAGCTCGAATGGTGTGGGGCCATCAGGTCCGGAGCCACGGGTTGCTGTTGATGATATTCCGGAGCCGGCAGGCGCCCGATTGTTACAAGTTTGTGTTTTTTTAGGGTTTTTCCAATGTCGGAAGATCTGCTTTTGAAGGTGGAGCGTCGCGTGACCCCGGGGTCAACGGCCACTCGTCATGTTCGTGCCCAGGGCCGTGTTCCAGCGAATTTGTACGGATTTGGAAAGCCCGGTGAGTGCATCTCCATTTGCGGCGAAGCGGTGGAAAAGCTCGTGGCAACTCGGTCCTCTGTCGTTGATGTGGAACTTGACGGCACGGTCGACAAGGCTGTCGTGCAGGAACTGCAATGGGACGTGTTCAGCACGCAGGTGCTGCATGTTGACCTTCGCCGTGTCGACCCCAATGGCCGTGCAACGGTCGATGTGGTTGTCGAACTGCGTGGTGAGCCGGTTGGACTGAAGGACGGCGGTTTGCTTCGTCAGGCAGTCAAGCGTGTCAGCATCAGCTGCCCGGACTTTCGCATTCCGAAGTCAATTCCTGTCAGGATTGGTGCCCTGCAGGTTGGTGATGCAATCCGAGCCTCGGACTTGCAATTACCGGATTACGCTCAGTTGCAGACACCGGCGGAAACATTGATTGTTGAGCTTTACGATCCTCGCAAAGCTGGCTGAGGCCAATCGGGGCGGGGGTTGCAGGGATGAAAGTTGTGGTGGGGCTGGGGAACCCCGGTTCCCAATACGCTGGAACTCGCCACAACATTGGTTTTGACGTCGTGGATCAGTTGGCGGAACGCTGGTGTGCTGAAAAAGCACAGACAAAGTTTCAGTCACAGATCCAAGAGGGGTTTTGGGGCGGTCACAAAGTTTTGCTTGTCCGTCCGATGACCTTCATGAACAAAAGCGGGGATCCAGTCCTGCAGATAGTTCGCTTCTTTCAGCTGGAAGCAGCGGATGTGGTTGTGGTTTGCGATGACATGAACCTGCCCACGGGCAGGCTTCGCTGGCGGGCCTCCGGCTCTTCCGGCGGTCAAAAGGGACTCGCTGACATACTTCAAAAACTGGGGACCGAACAGGTTCCCCGGCTTCGGTTGGGTGTGGGCAGGCCTCCGGGACAAATGGATCCGGCCGACTGGGTGCTCTCCCGGTTCCGGTCGGAGGAACGGCAATCCGTGGAACACATGCGAGTAATCGCTGCGGATTCTGTTGAAATCTGTCTCAAAGAAGGAATCGCAGCGGCAATGAATCGGTACAATAAGACAGAAGAAAACCCCTGACGGGCTTTTTCTCTGTTCAGTGTCAGTGGTCTTTTTGCTGGCCGATCGGGCGGTTTGACTGTCTGTCGGTTCGATGAATTTTCATTTCGGGAGCATCAGTTTCGTGTCTGTCGCAGCTCAAAAAGTCGTGAAGCCTCATTTTTACGAAGGCATGTTCCTGGTTGACAGTGGCAAGTTTGCGACGGACCAGGAAGGTGTCACCAATGACATCCTCACTGTCCTCAAAAAGGCTGGTGCCACTGTTGTCGCCCACCGTCCATGGCAGGACGGCAAACTGGCCTACGAAATCGAAGGCATGAAGAAGGGACTGCACTACCTCGTGCTGTTCACCATGCCAGGAACCGGCATGAAGACCCTCGTCCGTCAGTGTCAGTTGAGCGAAACCATCGTTCGACACATGACCATCAAGCATCCACAGAGCATCTTTGATGCAACCGTTGCTGCCATGACTGGCGCTGCTCCGGCTGTCGTCGAAGACACAGATGCTCCGGAAGCAGATAGCGACGACGCTGGTTGATGTGTGAGTTTGTGGCAACTTGATGTCCTGGTGTCGTGCCCCTGACGGGGTCCGAAGACGCTCAGGACATCGGTTGAAGTGGGTGGCGGCCCTCTCAGTCTGATCGGAGTCCCCAAAGTGGCATCGTTCAACAAAGTCATTCTGCTCGGTAACCTGACGCGTGATCCCGAAGTGCGTTACACCACGGGCGGAACTGCCGTTTGCGATTTGACACTTGCCATCAACCACAACTACACAGACAAGCGCTCCAACGAACGCAAAGAAGAAGTCTCGTTCATCGACGTTACCGTCTGGGGACGCACGGCAGAGATCGCTGGCGAGTACCTCGCCAAAGGTCGACCGGTCCTGATCGAAGGACGGCTGCAGCAGGATAAATGGGACGATAAGGAAACCGGTCAAAAACGCTCTAAACTGAAGGTCGTCGCGGACAGCATGCAGTTGCTTGGTGGCCGAGGCGAAGGTGGACCTGCAGGCGGTGCTCCCAACCGCCCTGCCGGAAACACCCGGCCTGCCGCCTCCAGTGACAGCTTCGCCAGTGCAGACTCCGGAAGGTCCCCCGACCAGACCTTCTACGATGATATGCCCTCCGGCGGAGACGATGTCCCCTTCTGACCAGATCGGGGCAAACATTCGGCACACTGCGTGCTGATGATTCATTCAAAACAGAACGACCCACTTCAATCGCATTCTTAGCACAGTTTTCCCGAACCCCAGTGGTCCGGCTTAAGGTTAAAGGATCTGTCTCAAATGGCTGGCACAACTACTCCTGGCTCCAGAAATGTCGAAGTCCTGTTGGTTCATGACGTTGCAAACCTCGGACAACGCGGCGAAATCGTGCGTGTAAAGCCCGGCTACGCCCGCAACTTCCTGCTGCCTCAGGGCAAGGCCACCGTGGCCACTGAACACAACAAACGCATGGTCGAAAAACACCGCGAAAAACTCGCTGCGATCGAAGCCTCTCGGGTCAAGCAGCTGCAGAAAATCGCCGAAGCCGTGGGCAAGTACAGCGCAACCATCGAAGCGCACGCCACCGCCGACAACCACCTCTACGGCTCCGTGGTCGCCCGAGATATCAGCGAAGCACTCAAGGCCGCTGGACATCCTGTCGAGGCTGAACATGTTCGTCTCGATGGCCCGATCAAGGAACTGGGCATGTACACCGTAAAACTCAAGTTCCACGACAAGGTTCAGGGCGAAGTCAAGGTCTGGGTTGTGCCTTCCGCAACCAGCGGCTGATCACTCCCGGTACCAATGTCGCAACCAGCGACGTCCGACCAACTCATCGATCCTCAGGCATGCAGGTGCCTGAGGATTTTTTCGCAATGGTGCGACACTTTTTCCAGACGAACGGACACTCCCCCGGGACTTCTCCCCGTCCAACCGGAGATGGCCCCAACAATCTCCTACTCCCTTCGTTTCACGCCGCATCCTCGGAACATCCAGGTTCGGAATGCTGCTTTGTGCCCACGCCTGCTGATTCTCCAGGTCAGGCGCTGGCCACCGCGAACAAGTCCCTTGCAATCCTGACAGACTCCAGAAACAGCCGTATAGCAAATTACATTTAGCTCATGCGGTCGGAAACAACATGGCCACCAACCCCCGAAAATCCAATCGTCCCCCTAAAGACGCACCACCTGCCGCGGACGACAAGCTGCGGCTGCCCCCGCAGAATCTGGATGCCGAACGGGGCGTTCTCGGTAGTATTCTGTTGATGAACGAGGCCATCGACGAAGTCGGCGAATCTCTGAAGGCAGAACACTTCTATGGTGATGCTCACCAGAAGATCTACGCCGCCATTCAGAAACTGTATGAAGCCGGCGTGCGTGGTATCGATGCCATCACGCTCGCCGAGGAGTTGATTCGACGGGGCGAACTGGAAGCGATCGGCGGACCGGCTTACCTGGCAGAGATCCTTGAATCTGTTCCCCACGCCGCGCACGTTCGATACTACGCCACGATCGTCCGCGAAAAGTGGATGCAGCGCAGTCTCATCTACGCCTGCACCGAGATCCTCGCCGAATGCTACGCCGCCACTGATGAAGTGGAGTCGCTCCTGCAGGTCGCAGAACGTCGAATCTTCAGCATTGTGGAAGAACAGGGCGGCACCGCCAGCATCGCCATCGGAGATATTCTGATGGATGCTTTCAATCGGATTGACGAACGCCTGCAAAAATCCGGTGATGTCACCGGGATCACAACCGGATTTCGAGACCTTGATGAACAGACCACCGGGTTTCAGCCCACCGAACTGATCATTCTCGCGGCCCGTCCCAGTATGGGCAAAACAGCGCTGGTTTGTAACATCGCCGAAGCCGTCGCACGAAAGTCCAGTAAGGGCGTGCTGCTGTTCAGTCTGGAACAGTCAAATCTCGAATTGGCCGAGCGTTTTCTGGCGATTACCGCAAAAATCAACGGCCACGATCTCCGTGCAGGAAACCTGTCTGAGGAACAGCATACGCTGCTGGTGAAAGCCTCCGATGACCTCGCACGACTGCCCCTGTTCATCGATGACAAACCCGGCCGCACCATGACGCAGGTTGCCGCACTGGCTCGACGACTGCATCGGCGTTCGCCGCTGGGCATCATCATCATCGACTACCTGCAGCTGATTGAGCCGGAAGATAAAAACGCTCCTCGCGAACAGCAGATCGCCGGGATCTCGCGACGCCTGAAATTCCTCGCCAAAGAGCTGCGTGTTCCAGTCGTGGCACTCGCTCAGCTCAATCGAGGAGTGGAACTGCGGGAAGATAAACGCCCACGACTTGCGGACCTTCGGGAAAGCGGGGCCATCGAGCAGGATGCAGACATGGTGATGTTTCTGCATCGGCCGGATGCGTACGACCCCGAGGATCGTCCGGGCGAAGCAGAGATCGTCGTTGCCAAGCACCGCAGCGGACCAACGGGCATCATTCGGCTGACGTGGCGGAAGGAGTTCATGCGATTTGAAAACTACAGTCCGATGAGCGACGCAGACTTCAATCTGTAGCCGACGGGTAGAGCTGACACAGATGTCTCCGCGAAATCGCGACTGGAAGTTTTCCGCCCCCGAAATGACGGCCCCGTGCTGCGACTCTCGTCTTTGCTGCGAGAGTCGCAGTTCGCCCGGCGGGCTGTTCATTGCCGTTTATCCCTGAGCGATTCGATATCCGACCCCGCGTACTGTTTCGATGATCCTGCCAATCTCGCCCAGCTTTTTGCGCATGGACTTGATGTGCACATCCACCGTACGTTCCAGCGCCATGGTATTCTGCCCTCGCGCGTACTCCATCAGTTCGTGTCGGCTGAATGGCCGCCCCGGTCTGGTCATCATTGTCCAGAGCAACAAAAATTCGGTTGGTGTCAGATCAACCAGCGTCCCGTCAGCAGTTACCGAGTGAAATCGACGACTCATCTTAATCGAGAGGTGATTCAACTGTTCCGGTACCTCGGCTGCTAAATCCCTTCGACGCAGAATCGCCTGCAGACGATGCATCAATAGTGGCAGACTGACGGGTTTGCCAACATAGTCATCGGCCCCCAAACTCAGTCCGGCAATCTGATCCATCTCCGAGGTGCGCGTGGTGACGATGACGACAGGCGTCGCTGACAGCCGCGGATCCCCCTTCAGTTCTCGACAGATCTGCAGACCATCGCCGTCCCGTAAATTGATTTCCAGTATCACAAGCAGGGGCTCCAGCGCTCGCGCTGCCTGCAATCCACAGCGACCATCCGTTTCCAGATGCACCGAGTGCCCGAAACTCTGCAGCGCCGCTGTGAGCTCTTCCGCAAAACGGCGATCTTCATCGACGATCAGAATTCCAGGTTGCATCAATGCTGCCAGCCCCACCAGGACGTCGCCAGGACATGTCACCCTGCTGAAGATTCCTTTCGTTTCTTAAGAAACGATGAACACCCTGATGCAATCCACTCCCTTCATTATTTTTTAACATCGGCGAACGCTGCAGGGACTCGGCACGAACTGGTGGCTCAATCCCCATGAGTTCCACACCCACAGGGTTGGAAAAACTGCGATTCAGGACTCAATCGCCAGCCCCAGTTCCTTCCAGCCTCGGTAACCGCCGTCCATCGAAATCACGTTGGTATAGCCCATCTGCTGCAGATTCAGAGCCGCGAGGGCCGAGCGGTAGCCACCGCCACAGTAGAGGACGAGGGGAGTTCCCGGATCCGGAACGACACTCTCAATATCCCGTTCGATGATCCCTTTTCCCAGATGTCGTGCCCCGGGAATTCGCCCAGCCGCAAATTCGCTTTCTTCCCGCACATCCAGCAACAGAAACGAATCACCCGCCGCTCGTCGAGCAACCATCTCCGGAATGGTGCACTCACGAATCTGCTTTCGCGCCTGATTAACGATCTCAATGAACTTCGCACCGTGTGCCGCTGCCATCATTCTCTCCCTCGCACAGACATTTTCAGTTACACCCGCACCACCTTTGTGACACTCCGGCAGTCTACCAATCCTGCCCCGGTTTTCGCAGCCTCGAAGTCACCGCAATGACAGCCCCTGCACACGTCACGCCCCACCGCGCTGGACTCCACAGAGTTGACGGGCGAGGTTACACTTTCACGATCGTCGCTTCGCGCTACCCTGTCACTTCCCGGTCTGCCGTTATGCTGAAACCTCTGCTCGTTCTGGGCATCGCCGGTGGATCCGGTTCCGGAAAAACCACACTCGCCGATCAATTGATGCAAGGGCCCTCCGGCAATCGGATCTGCCGATTAACACATGACGCCTACTATCGTGATTTCCAGTATCTGCCCAGACTTCCTGACGGATCCGGCAACTGGGACCACCCGGAAGCTCTGGACAATCCTCTGTTTCTGCAGCACACGGCCCTGCTGAAATCCGGACAGTCTGTCCCATGCCCAATCTATGACTTCGCGACACATCAACGGCAGTCTGACACAGTAACCGTCCTCCCCAATCAGATCCTGCTCCTCGAAGGTATCCTGCTCCTCGCAATTCCGGAAATCCGCGATCAGCTGGATCTCAGAATCTACGTGGAGACACCCGCCGATCTGCGAGTTCTTCGAAGGACCATTCGTGATACGACCGAGCGTGGTCGGTCACCACAATCCGTGGCCGAGCAGTATCAGCAAACCGTCCGCCCCATGCACGAAACCTATGTGGAGCCCAGTCGCTGTCACGCACACGTCTGGATCCCGTGGATCAGCCACAACCTCGCCGCCGTTGAACTGCTCAATGCCCGAATCGCTCAGGCGCTGGCAACCACCTGAAGCACATCACTTTCAGCGCAAGTCGCTCTCTGCCCCACCGCAGACAACAACCAGACAGTCTCCCCAGAAACCGACCGCTGGTATCAACTCGCCTCACGGAACAAACGCGAACTCCGGAGAATTCAGCAGCACCCAGATCACATCTTCCGCCGCCACCCTCCATTCCTCCGTCAATCGCCCCGATGGCGGATCACCAAGCCTCGCAGCCTCCTCCTGCTCCTGCTTCAGTCGAGTCGCTTCCGAATTCAGATGATTGGACCAGCTCACGGCGTTCCTGCGCACACTGAACGGTTGTTTGACGGCCCCGGGAACCAGTCGCTCGTCAAACCCGGGACGCAGTTCTTCCGCGAACAACCGCGTTTCATCGTCATTCGGTGAACGGGTCAGTATCCGCTGGAAGAAGTGCTCCACCAGCGATTCCGGCGACGACGCCTCGATGGCACTCTCCGTCACCATAGTATTGTCACTCAACTGCACCAGGCGATGCCCGGCATTCCCATTAGCCAGCGTCAGTGTCTGTAACACCGTGGCATCGGTTTCACGCTCCGTCAGGGAATGCGGCCGTGAGTCGCGCCAGCCAAACACCGTCAACAAATCCACCAGACTCTGCGCCACCGGCAACGCAAGTGCCGGACGATCTCGCTCGTTCGATAGTGAACACAGTTGCCACGCACGTGTGGGAGTGCCAAGATTCAGAAACGACTCATCCGGTCTCCGACCTTCCGGATCCAGCGTCAGCATTTCCGAATCAAAGGACTTTCCTGCCGCAACGTACAGAGAATCCAATAGCTGTTCTGCCGTCATGCGCCGCATGGTCATGGCCCCGAACGACCTGGCAATCGGTGCATCCGCAGGAGCAGACTCACGCTGCCACGCTCGCGTCTTCAGAATCAGCCTCGCCGTCGCTTTCAGATCATAGCCACTGGCCATGTGCTGCCGAGCGAGAAGGTCGAGCAATTCGGCATGCTCCGTCCCGACACCGTACCAGTCATCCGGATTCTGTACCAAACCCTGACCGAACAGCCGTGTCCATAATCTGTTCACCACCACCTTTGCAAACTCGGATTCCGTCGGATGAGTCAGATGCAGCGCCAGTTGTTCGCGAGGATCCTCAGGGTGCCTCAGGAGACGCTGCCAGAGTTCACCGCGGGCCTGCCCTTCCGTCTCGCCACCAAACGGCCATGCAGGTGCAACAGTGGCCCCCGGCTCAAGACTCACGGTGATCAGTGACGACCGTTCACCATTCGGCCCCTTCGGCACGCTACTGGTCGCCGGAATTGTGAGGGGCGCCCTTTGCAGCAATGCCGCCATCGCAAACAACTGCTGTTGTGACACGTCATTGACGGGTGAATCATGACAGCGGGCACACTTCAGATTCTGCGCGCTGAACGCAGACATCAGCACAATGGCGCGCTCAGCCATCGGCACATCGTTCTGCGAGGCCATCGCGAATCCCGATGGTCCGCCGCCCAGCCGACTGCCCCGCATCAGGATCAACTCCGTGGCAAACCGATCCATGGACATGTTGTCCAGAAAGGATTCATAAATCCACCAGCGGAAAGGGCCCGAATTATTCAACTCCGGCTTCAGAATTCCCGGATTCTCAGCCAGCACGTCCTGCCAGTAGGAGACCCAGTGGTCAGCCCAGCGTCGATCCGCCAGATATCGCTCTATCGCCTGCTCACGACGAGTCTCCTCGGGTAACGCCAGAAACCAGTCCCGCTCCGAAACCGACGGAATCACTCCAACCGTGTTCAGCGACAGACGTCGCAGAAAGACCAGATCGTCCACCAGCGGCGACGCGGTAAATCCACGCGACTGCAAACCCGCTTCAATTCGACGATCGATGTCCTCCGGCAAAATCTCAGCCGCATCCACGCCGACAATTGCACGCACGTCGGCATGACGCTGCTCCCACCACGCTGTCTCTTCAGCACTTTTCTCACGCCGATCACCAGCCTCCAGCGCCACCAGAAATTCTTCCTGGCGGGCCACCAAACCACGCCAACTCCCTTCGTCCAGTCGATAAGAGGTATCCGTGGGCGAAATCACCTCGAAGCCCGTCGCCACCGACCCCATCGCCACCAGCGTTTCGCTGGCCTCAACCCGCATATTGCGGCCACCCACCAGGGATTCGAACTCCACCAGATGTCGCCCGGCAGACAACGGAACCTCAACCACCACCTCCTGATCACCCGCCGGAACCGGGTGCATGCCCGGATACAGCGGTGCCGGCGGTTCAGGCACTTCCTGATGACCATCCGAGGCATATGGCAGCGGTGTCAGCGTGGCCACTTCCTTCCCGTCAATCAACAGCCGGCTTGCTGACCTTGCTCGGATCAGAAACTGAGTCGTCACCTCCGCGGTGCTGAGCTGCGTCCGCATGCGTACCACCGAGGGACTGCTTCGATCGCCGATCACCCCGCCGTTCACATACTTTCGGGGAAGTCGAGTCAATGCCGCGGCAGGTTGCTGCCACTGCATCGTAATCCGCGTCCGCTCGCGATCCCACGGCTTCGCCTGCCGCACGTTCTCACGAATATCCACGAGGACCGCCCCTGACGGCAGATCCTGATCCGCCGTCTCCGGAATCGACTGCGTCCTCCGAGTCGTCCGGTACAGCCCCTGAATATCCGCGTCTTTCAACTCGCTCCGATAAACACTCAGATCATCAATCGCCCCGCGAAAACTATTTCCCGCGTTTCCCCCCAGCGCTGAACCTATCCAGACCTGATCATCATCCACATGCGGCGGACGGTGAAAGGTCTTGCCCCCCAGATCCCACGTCCCCTCAACAGGCTCTCCGTCGATCCAGGCAACCGGAGCAACCTTGCTGCCAAAGCGAAAGGACACCGCCACGTGATGCCACTCGCCATCCACCGCAAAACCCACATCAGAATTCCAGCGATGCAGTTCGCCGACCGTCGCTTTCACGGACTCCTGCCCGGATGTATCCACCACCGCCAAAGTATCCGCGGATCGAAACAGAAAACTCACACGCGCTGTTCCGCCCATTCCACGCAGTCGCAACGCCCAGTTCTGATTCTCGGGCAGCATTCCCGCGCGCCCTGTTCGCCCCTTGCCTATCAGGTACACCTGCTGGCCCTCTTTCAGATCGGCAGTCCGGACCCACGCCGCAATCGCGATCGCATCGCCATCCGCAAAGTCCAGCATCGGACTTCCTGTGTCCGAAATCTCCAGCCGCGACACGCCATCCAGAAGCAATGCCGTGTTGGACTCTGCAAACCCCGGAAACTCCGGAGGACGTGGCCCCGCCACGCTGGTCGTCGGAGTACCATGAAGACCCGAGACCGACAACCCACCTGTCGATGATCGAAAGTCAACCGCACTGAAGTCCCATCCGAAAGCCGGCCGCACGCCCGCCACAGGCAAGTCCGCACGCACCGCCTCATCGGCCCGAGCAACGCCGCAACACACCAGAGCAAGGATCGCCGGCAGATATTTCATGGACATCGCTCTCTGAAGAAGTCTCATTCCGGCTTCTGAGTTTTAACTGCCTGTTCGTCGCTCGCTGTAACACAGCAAAGCCCTCCCGGCAGCCACTCCCGAACCGCCTTACACAACGCGCCCCGCGTCCTCGAAAACCAAGCGCTGCTCCTTACCCCGCAGAGGCATTCTTTCGAATCAGATCCTCTACGAACTTCAGACGCTGCCCCTGCTGATCCAGCTGTCGTCGCAACGAACGATGCACATCCGCCGTCGCTTTTTTCCCTGTCAACTCCTGATACACCGCATCAATATATCGATCCGGATCATTTCCCTGCTGTTCGTAGTATTCCGTACTGCTCAGCAACGCCGCCTGTATCTCTTCCGGCGTGCCACTGCGACTCAGTGTCCCTTCCCAGACCGACGCCTCCCGCGCATTCGGCTGACGCCCCAGATACTTCGAATACCACTGATTAATCAGGAGTGATGGCAGGATGGCGCCTGAACCAGGTCGACTACTCAACGCCATACGCATATTCGCGTTCACATTCCCCCCGGCAACGTTCACTTCCACCACCTGAGCATTCTGCAGAATCGTCTGGCCACGATCCGTCACCCGAGCCTGAACACCGTACCGATGTCCGGAACGCAGCAGCGCCGGATCAAACTCCACCCGATAATTGACCGGGAACTTACGTGGAACATCCATTCGCACTTCTGCAATGGAGACGTCATTCCACTGCGGCTTCGTGATGTCCAGAAGACGCACAGTCAGCACCGCCGCTGAACTCACCAGATAGCGATCAGAGGTGCTGATTTCACCCGTCACGCTGCGCAACGACGAGCTGAAAACCACCGGCACGTTGACCAGCTTTCCATCCCTGCTGTTTCGCACCAGCAGATTTACCCGGCCTCGACCATCCACACGTCGAGCCAACTCGTCCGCTATGTCGTACAATCGCCCCTCAACGATCCCCACCTGATAACCTGCAACATTCACGATCACATCATTGGCTTCCAGCCCCGATCGCTGTGCCACCGAACCGGACTGCACCTGCGTAATCAACACTCCGGTGTCCGTGTTCCGCGAGAGTATTCCCAGCTTCCACGCGCCCGCGGTCTGACCGCCCGGAGCCACGTAACGTCCCTGAGCCTGCCCCGCAGGAATCCCCTCGGCACTCGCGGCGTCCCGATCCCGACTGCCCTGCCCCCAAACCAACGAACTCACAGCCAGCCAGACGGCCATCGCCAGCCACTGCCTGCGAACCCGCCATACCAACCCGGGCACCACACTTTTCATTCCTGTCGCCATTGTCTTTCCGCCCTTTTGCAGAGGACCGCTTCAATCGACTTAACGCTCCTGAGTCGCACCAGGCTGCTCTCGCTGAACTCGCCACTCCGCACGATTCAACGGATAAAAACCATCCTTCACCACATCCTCCTGCCCCGATCGACTCAGCACATACGACAGAAACTCCTCCGTGACACCCCGTTCGGCATCTCCCGGCGATTTCACAGTCACCAGCGTCAATGGACGCAGCAGTGGATAGCTGCGATCCACAATCTCTGCATCCACCGGCCGTCGCAGTCTCAGATCTTCTCCCGCGATCGGCAACACCCGCACCGTTTCAAGGCCCCCGTGCGACAAACTCACAAAACCCAGCGCCCCACGCTCCGACGCCACACGCCGAATCACCTCGTCACGCGTCTCAGCCTCCCGCAGAGGCCGCCCACCCACACCCGATCCCTGCAGAATCTGATCAATCCACGTACGAGTTCCATGCATGGCCCCGGGCCCCACAATCTCCAGCGGTACCTCAGCCCACTCTCCCGATAAGCCCAGCCCTGACCACGCACTGATCTCACCAGCCCGCTCAGAACCACCCAGAACCAGTCGCCCACCGGAAACCGACAACCCCTCAATCGGATTGTCGGGATGCACAATCACACCCAACGCGTCCAGGGCCACCGTGACCTGAGTCACCGTGCTGCCCAACTCACGCTCTATCGCAGCCTTCTCCTCATTGCTCAACAATCGGCTCAGCGCCACCAGCGACGCCTCACCTCGGGCCAGTGACGGCAAGGCCCCCTCCGACCCACGACAGTCCAACTCAAATTTCACACCAGGATGCAACTCCTGAAATCGATCCGCCCACAATGAGACCATCTGCTGCATGGTCTGAGACCCCGCAATACGCAACGCCCCCTGCACTTCGTCCTGCGGAACATAGGGGTCAGCCGCCAGAGCCCCGCTATTCACCTCCACTACCGCCACCGGAGACTCTTCCGTCTCCACCTTCGCCTCAACGGCGACCTCCTGACCACGGACCGCTGCCATATCGTTGGCCAGCACTCCAATAATCCCGGTGGCCAGCACACATCGCCACACACGACCGTCAATTTCCAGCACCATTCCCCACCCCTCCAACCTCCGGACCTCCAACACCGCCACTCAGTCCCGCACCGCCACGCCTCAGCCGAAAATCTCCGTAATCGGTCGCCCGCGAGCAATCGGGAAGGGACGGTTCAGATTATCCCGTACCTCCTGCTGATGATCAATCCCCAACGCATAATACATCGTCGCCGCCAAATCTCCCGTCGTCACCGGATCGCGATCCGGTACTGCCCCGTATTTGTCCGAAGCGCCATACACCGCCCCACCCTGAACACCGCCCCCAGCCATCAACACCGTGTAACATTTCGGCCAGTGATCCCGACTGATGTTCGCGTTGATCTTCGGCGTCCGACCAAACTCACCCATCCAGATCACCAGTGTCTCGTCCAGCAACCCACGATCACTCAAGTCGTTGATCAGCACCGGTAACGTGTGGTCCGTCACCGGCAAATGCCACTCCGGAAGAATTTCGTACATCCGCGTGTTGTCAAACCCATGAGTATCCCAGCCGCCGTCCGTTCGACTTCGCCCTCCAATACTGGGCGCAAAATAGACCGTCACAAACTTTACCCCATGCTCCACAAGCCTCCGCGCCAAAAGACAACTCTGGCCATAGGTCGTACGCCCATACGCTTCACGCAATACCTCCGGCTCCGACGACAGATCAAATGCCTCGCGCACACGCGTCGAATTCAGCATCGACAACGCCCGGTCGTAGTACGAATTCAATCCCGCTGCCGCCGACGAGCCCTCCAGAACACGCGATTGCTGGTTGATCAGCCTCTGCAGACCTCGACGATTCCCCAGCCGATCCAGCGAAATGTCCGACGGCAGGCTCAGCTGAGATAACCGGAACGCGCGATCATTCGGATCGTCCCTGAAGAATAACGGATCATGCTGCTTCCCCAGAAAACTGGCACGCTGCCCCGGAGTCACCGACCCATCCGCAATCTGCCACGGAAAGGACACATAACTCGGCATGTCGCTCCGCCCGGGGGCCACCGCATCCACCACCGAGCCATAGCCGGGAAATAAGTCCAGTGACTCCCGCAGACGCTGATCATCCACCGGCGGCTCCACGCCGGTCAATGCCGTGTAGCCCGCCGAATTGTGGTTATTCATCGTGTGATGCACAGTTCTCAACTGCGCGAATCGATGCATCACTTTTGCCGTCTCCGGCAAATGCTCACACACATGCATCCCCGGCACTGACGTCGATATCGGCTGATATAAGGATCGATAACCGTCCGGAGCCCCCGGCTTCATGTCAAAGGTGTCCACATGGCTGGGACCACCCCACTGAAACAGAAAAATCACCGACTTCGCACGCCCCCCGGAATGCCCCGGCTCCGATTGCTCTTCTGCCTGCAGCAACTTCGGCAACGTCAGCCCCAGCAGCCCCGCTCCACCCACACGCAGTATGTCCCGACGATGAAAGGCCGAAATCCCCGCCAGCATGCCCGCCTCACTGTCTTTCATAACCACAATCCGCTCAACAGCATCACTACACGCCAACGCCACTCAACTCATCGACGCAACAGGAATTCATTCGAATTCAAAACCGCCCAGACCACATCCTCCAGGGCCTGACGATGATCCTCAGACGCCGAGACATACTCGCTCAGTTCCCGTAACTCCTCGTTTGAAATCCGACGGCTCAACGCCGACCACCAGAAGTCTTCCAGAAACGCCTCCGTCGTCTCACCTGATCGCACAGCTCGCTCGATCCGGCCCCCGGCCCCCTGCATCACCTCCGAGACCACGCTCCCACCAACCATCTCCATGGTCTGCGCTAATGTCGTCTCCGCTGCTCGCTCACACTCACACGTCAACAACCGCCCCGGCTTTCCAAACAGCGACAGAAAACGGTCGCCCGCCTCCGGCCGACTGTACCGATGACCGCCATTCCGCACCCCCGCCAACTGCACCGCACGAGTCCCCGTGGGATAACCGCCATAACGAACCGGTGTCTCCAGCACCTGACTCATCCCATCCAGCATCTGCTCAGCTGTTAACCGCCGCGGAATCACATGCGAAAACAACGTCGCGTCTTCCGCATTCGTTTCATTCGACTGCGATGACAACTGCCAGGTCCGCGAATTCAGAATCAGCCGCAGCAACGGACGTACTCGATACCCACCCGCCACAAACTCCCGCGTAATCCACTCCAGTAACTCCGGGTTCGATGCCGGATTCGTGGCCCGAAAATCATCAATCGGATCCACAATGCCCTGACCATACACCTGCGCCCAGATCCGATTGGCCTGCGTCGAAGCAAACCGCAGATTGTCCGGCCCCGCCATCCATTCAGCTAACACCTGCAGGCGATCTCGATCCGCAGCCCCCCCTTCCAGCCCGGATCCACCACCGGGAAATCGCAACTCCACCACCCGGCCTGTTGATGGATTCTTCACCTCTCCCTTCGACTGCATGTACACAATCTGCTCACCGTCAAACTCGTGAGTGTCATTCGTGTCCCGTCGACGGTTCTCGAGGATCTTGTAGCCCACCCGCGCAAAGAAGCCGGTCCATCCGTAATAGTCATCCTGAGTCCAGTAATCAAACGGATGATTATGACACCGCGCACACTGCAGTCGCACACCCAGAAACAACTGAGCCGCCGCCTCCGCTCGCTCTTCCGGTGTACGCAATGCCCGATAAAAATTCGTCGGCGGTTCCGAATACGTACTACCCCGCGACCCCACCAGCTCAGCCGCAAACTGATTCAACGGCTTGTCCGCCGACACACTCTCACGAATCCACTGGTAAAAGACTTCCACGCCCTTTGCATCCAGAGTCTTGTCCTCCACCCGCAGCAAATCCGCCCATCGCAGCGACTGGAAATCCACATACTCCTCAGACTCCAGTAGCCGATCAATCAACACCGACCGCTTGTTCTCTTCACGCGACTCCACAAACTCCCGCGCCTGCGCCGCTGTCGGCAACAATCCCGTAACATCCAGATACACGCGACGCACAAACGTCACGTCGTCACAAACCTCCGCAGGATTGATTCGCAGTCGCTGCAACCGCGCAAACACCAGCTCGTCGATTCCATTTGCAGGCGCCGGTGCCGAAAACTCAAATCCCGCACTCGATGGAACATAATCCACCCGAGACACCACCTGCTGGCTCAGATATCGCACTGTCACCGAGGTCTGACGTGCACTGCGACTTTCCGGAAACTGAACCTCCCCCGCTGAGGTCACCGGAACCGATGGATTGGAGGACTCGAAAACCACTCGCTCTCCAACGTCACGGATCGTCCCGTCCGAATACTCCGCTCGCGCCCGCAACTGCACCGCCGACTGCGGTGCATACAATGTCACCGATTCCGGCTCCACGACCAGTCGCACCAACCGCGGTGCCGACTCCTCGTCCGCAGGCATCCCCGCCGCGATCCACGCCCGCAACACCTCATGCTCCGTCGATCCACGCCGAAACCGCTGGCCACCCTCATGCGGTACCGCCATCAACGGCTTCAACAGCAGCAGACTCTCGTCCGGACTCTGCACGTTCACACGACGCGCCCCAAGACTACGAGTCAGCGTCAGAAAATCCCCCTCCGGATCCTGGCCCCGCAGCGACAACTTCAGGCCGCCCTTGCCATTCTGGTTCCCATGACAGGTTCCCAGACTACACCCGGAACGAGACAACACGGCCATCACATCGTTGCGAAACGATGGATCACCCGCGGCCACGCGTGCACCATAACACGCCGCCAACTCGCCAGTCACAACAACCAGCGCCAGAATCACGCTTCGCATGGACAAATGCCCCATGACTGCCCCGGCAGAATGTTCTTCAGGAATGACCTACTGCTGAAAAAGGCACCACCGCCCGCAACAACAGCCCCCAGGCTTTTCTATTCTCAACAATCCCGCAACGATTCTGCCACCAACAGCATGCCGCTCAACGAAAGGCCTCGACATGGCTCGCCACTCAACAGCCAACACCACGGCATCTCCGTCGGACTGCTCAACGCTCGTAAATTGGCAGAAATCGATAGTTCAACGCCATCGCCAGCAGCGACATCGCTGTGCCATACGTTTCACCATGCTGACTCTGAAAACTTCCATCGTCCTCCTGCAGTTCCTTCAACTCCTTCGCCGTGCGTCGGTTCCATTTCTGCCAGGCTTCGAAATCGCCCTGAAATAACGCCTGAGCTGTGTAGTAGCGAAAATACTCCGGGTAGCTGTATTCCTGATGCTCCAGATTCACCGTCAACTGCCCCAGCACAGCCTGATACTCTTTCAAGTCCTTCCGACGGCCAATCGAATACACCAGGGCAGCTATCGCTTTCAGATTCGCCGATCCGCCACCGCCAATTCCCGAATAGCCCACTTCCCCGCGATTGGTGGTCATCGAACGAAAATATTCCAACGCTTTATCAACGGATTCATCCGGTACACGTATCCCGGCATTACGAGCAGCCAGCAACCCCATCAGCACCGCTCCGGATACCGAGGTATCCGCATCCGTCGCTTCCGGAGAATACCGCCAGGCATTCCATTCGTTGTTCTTCTGAGACGTGACAGAGGCCCGTACTGCCAACTCCAGAGATTGACCAATCGTGCGACGGTCCTTCACTTCCACCGAAGCGTCCCACAAAGTCTCCTCATCCAGCACTCCATACACTTCAGCCATCCCCAGACAGGCAAACCCATGGTGATACATGCTGCCATGCCCCATATTGCTGGCAAAAAAACCCGTCTCCGCACTCTGGCTTAAAATCATGCTTCGCACAGCGGCCCGGATGTGGTCCCGATAAGGCCCGAAGTTCGGATCCTCGCCACTCGCCAGAAACGCCATCACACACATGCCAGCCACACCCGGCCCGGCGTCGCCCGTGTCCCAGTTCCCCGAGGAACTCTGGTTTTCAGCCAGCCACTTCAACCCCTTCTCGTAAATCTGCTCCACTTCCCGCGGCACATCCGAACCAAAACGCAACTGCGGATCCTGAGCCCTCACAATTCCCGGAAGCAGCATCACCGCCAACAGCACGGCCGGAATGGTCGCCCTGCCCTTCAACAAACCGGATCCGCTCGCCCACCACAATCCCTGGTTCGTCACGACACTTCCCCCCCGCTATCACCTGATTCGGGCTGCCTCACTGGACGCCACGGCGCAGACCACTCCCACCATTCGTACCAGAAAAACGCGACGTGGTCATCAGAAAACCAGCCGAGAATCAGCAAATTGGGCCGTGTTCTGTCGCCGGGAAGGCCTGCACCTGCCGTCCCCTTGCTGACAAATCGCCACACACACCGCAGGAAATCACGCGGGTTATTCAGGAGCCCGGAATTCGGTGGCCTGCGACTTCAGCAACCCAGGAGCCATCGACTCCACTCGCTTCAGGAATTCCCCCGCCCGGCTGGCAAACCCCGCCGACTCACCGGCTGTCCCTCCGTTCGCCACCACCCCGGATCGCTCACAATGCCTCGCAAACTCCAGAATCGCCCGCAGGCCGGATTCATCCAGGCCCTCACCCGCCGACACTTCCCGGCGCGCCAACTCCTCGCAAAAAATCCGCTCCAGCTCCGGCAGACTGGACCAGTCTTCCCACCGCGCCAAACTACTCACCGCCGTCTGGCACAACACCGCGTCGCCCGCCAGTTGACGCATCACCCGCGACGCACGCCCCTTCGAAATCACACCCGGTTCATAAGTCACGAAAAAATCCAGAGTCATCGCTAGGGCATGCCGCGATTTGTCCGAACCACGCTCCGACAGAAAAACCGACTCCACCCTGTCCAGTCCCGACTCACCACGCAGCAACAGAAAGCCCGCCAGCAAGCCTTCCGCGCCAAATCGAAAGTCGCCGGTCTTCTCATCCATCATCTGCGTTTCAAGAAACTCCGCATCCGTCACACTGCCACTCAAACCCAACATCAAACCATACAAACCCAGTCGCTCCGGACTCATCAGTGGGTCCGCAATCCACTGCCGCAATCGCTCAGGCTGATACAGCCTTCGATTCGCCTTCACATCTTCATACGGGGAACCGCCGAACTCCGCCCAGGCATCGCCCGCGACTTCAGCATCGGTGCTCTCAAGATACTCCGCGTAATACTCCAGCCGCTGCGCCTGCGGCATCTCGGAGGTCGGCATCCGCCGCAGATATTCAGCTGCCAATCCACTTATCGCCAACTGCTCCGTCCAGTCAATCCGATCAGGAATTCGCAGCGCCACTTTCCGAATCACCCGATCTCCGCGAAAACTCCCCAGACGTATCGGACGACCATTCGCGCCCCCGGGCTCTACGTCCCCAGTCGCCGCTTCCCCCGCTTCGCCACCTGCGTCCACAAACGTTTGCCGCAACGGAGTCTGCTCGGGATCATGCAGATCCCCATACATCAGAAATAAACTCCCCGGCGGCCCGGCCGCCTCCGCAGAGATCACAACCGACATGCCCGGCTTCAAATCACATCGCCGTATCACGTCGCGCTCGCCACTCAGTATTTCACGGATCCGCAAAGTGCTTCTGGGCTGTGTCCCCGAGTTCAGCACTTCAAATTGCAGTAACTCCGCTATCACCACCACGTCGGCAAGCAGAAACTGTTGCGAAAACGTTTGCGGCGGCGCCAGACAAAA
>JBDKIW010000476.1:0-5206 GCA_039796955.1 Planctomycetota bacterium | reverse complement strand
TTGCCAGTTGCCAGTTGCCAGTGGGTGGGCTTGAGCGAGAAGCGGGTAGTTCGGCAGCGGGGCGGCTGGCGATCAGGACGCTGAGCCTGTGACACTGCAGCGATTGAGCGGCAGCGATGAGGCGGCATTGAAGACGAACCAGAGCCCGCTTGTGACGTGGGCGATAGTCGCCGGGCGTCGCGGGTGGCTGAAGTGCGAACGAGTGTTATCAGCAGACCACTGTGCGTGACACGGTGGTCTGCCGGGATCAGCAATCCAGCTATGGTGTGGAATCAGGACGGATCGGACTGCAACTGGACGAGCTGAATCTTCAGCGCCTGATCGTCATCGACATAGTCGCTGTGGCAATCGGCCTTACCAGCGTCAGCTCCGACGGACTTACGAGTCTTTCCGGCGAGGCGATGAATTTCTTCGGGCGAGAGGACGCCGCGTTTTTCCAGGATTTCACGTTGTTCGTCGGTCAGAGCATCACTGACTTTGGACTTATTCCACTGAAATTCTTCCGCCTTGCCGCTGGCGAACAGCTGAATTTCCTTGCTGATGCGGACACTGCACCAATCGTGGCCACACATTGCACAGAAGTCGGTGTCGACATCAAGGTCTTCGTCGTGGTAGGCACGAGCGGTATCGGGATCAAAGCTGAGTTCGAAGTGTTTTTGCCAGTTGAGAGCGGCGCGGGCTTTGGTCAGTTCGTCATCACGATCGCGAGTTCCCGGAATGCCGAGTGCGACATCGGCGGCATGGGCGGCAATCTTGTAGGCGATGCAGCCCTGTTTGACGTCATCTTTCTTGGGCAACCCCAGATGTTCTTTGGGCGTCACGTAACACAGCATGCTGGCTCCATGCCATGCAGCGTTGGTTGCGCCGATGCAGCTGGTGATGTGGTCGTACCCGGGAAACATATCGGTGACGAGTGGACCAAGGACGTAGAAGGGGGCACCGTGGCAGAGCCGACGCTGCAGCTTCATGTTGAATTCAATCTGGTCCAGCGGAACGTGTCCGGGGCCTTCGATCATGACCTGAACACCGCAGCGCCAGGCACGTTCGGTGAGTTCGCCGAGTGTGGAGAGTTCTGCGAGCTGAGCGATGTCGGTTGCATCGGCCAGACCGCCCGGGCGGAGTCCGTCACCGATACTGAAGGTGACGTCATACTGCCGCATGACCTGGCAGATGGCTTCCCAGTGTGTGTACATCAGATTCTGCTGATTGTGGTGAATCATCCACTTGGCCAGCAGTGATCCTCCGCGGCTGACGATCCCGATCAGGCGATCTTTGACGTAGGGCAGGTGTTCCTGCAGAACTCCGGCATGAATCGTGAAGTAGTCGACGCCCTGCTGTGCCTGATGCTGCAGGGTTTGCAGCACGATTTCGATCGAGAGGCTTTCGATGCGGCGGCCGATGATCATGGAATAGATCGGGACGGTACCGATCGGCACGGTACTGTTGCGAATGATGGCATCACGACAGGCATCCAGGTCACCACCGGTGGACAGATCCATCACGGTATCTGCGCCCCAGCGTTCGGCCCAGCGGAGCTTCTCAACTTCTTCGGCGGTTCCGGAAGAAACAGGAGAGGCGCCCATGTTGGCGTTGATTTTGGTTTTGGACGCGCGGCCGATGCACATCGGTTCCAGCTGGTACTGGAGATGCTGTCGATTGGCAGGAATGACCATGCGTCCGGCAGCAATTTCATCGCGGATCTGTTCCGGCGTCAGGTGGTGTTCGCGTTCGGCAACGCGGAACATTTCCGGAGTGATCTGGCCCAGTCGGGCGAATTCCAGCTGGGTGATGGGCTGGAAACCTTCTGGCGCCTGCCACGCTTCAGCAGATTCGTGACGCCCTTCAAATCCGGGACGCAGCGTCCAGTCGGCTGGCATGAAATCCCAGGCAGTCTTGTCTGACGGCTGCGGCATGCCCGGGGTATCCGGGGACGAGTAGGTCGAGGCGCCTGCGCGACCACTGGCCAGCCGTGGAGCTCTGGCAAAACTTCCGGGGGTGGTTCCGGCGTGGATGCTGCTGGGATCGGATGCCTCAATTGCAGGAAGATATCCGAAAACTCGCTCAGCATGATTCATGGAAAATCCCTGGTATTCATGTGGAAAAAGATCCGGGCCGCGTCGCAGGCAGGTCGGAATACCCGATGCCTGGTCAATGACTGCGATCCCGCATCCTTTTTATTGGCCGGCTGACTTTGGTAACACGCTAAGAAACATCTGTGCGTCTGGCCATGGAGAGTCCCAACGCAGATTTCTTCCGGATTCTACCCCATCTTACGCCGGAATTGTACTGTGTCAGTCCCGCGTCTCAGCGAATTGGCCGGGATCATCCACAACCCCTCCCAGCCTTTCCTGATTCCCCCGCTTCCACCTGGCTTCGTTCCCAGCGCAGAGAAGCAGCCCGTGGCGTGCGGGGGCTGGAATGCCGCATCGCTTGGCTCGCAGGCCCCGACGATCGAGGTTCATGGCAGTGATCAGGACCAGGCACGCTCCGCAAGCCATTTCCAGATTACAGGAATCGGATTCTCAGGAATTCAGGTCACTCCAGATGAACCGCTTTCTGACCGTAGATTTCTAAAACCGAGTTTTTTTCTGATATTCATGGAGTTTTTGCCGGTGTTGTGCGTCGCATTCTGCTCTCGGCCAGCGACGTGGAACTGCCGTCCGGTGTCGCCTTCGGGGCGTGATTGTAACCGCCCACGGCCTCAGTTCCCTGATGGAATTTTACGATATTCGTGTCCGTAATTCCGTTGAAGACGTGGGGCGTGGTCCGTGAACAGATCCGCACTGCCGCATCTCGGATTCGTTCGTTACACTCCGCGTAAGAAATCCGAACGAACGGCCACGCTGCCGTGGATTCGATTCCGCAGAAACGCTCAGACTTCACTCAGTTTCAATTGGGATGACCGAGGGATTCGGTTGGTTCAGGACGTGCTGATGAACACTGCAGGCCCGGTACAATCGGAGGCATACAGAGCGGCGTTGAGCTGGCTGTATGACAGAATCGATTATGAACGAACCCGGCCGATCGGTCACAATCCGTTCCGTCTGGAACGTGTCGAGCGGTTGCTGCATCGGATCGGTGCGCCGCACCTGAAGATTCCGGCTGTGCACATTGCCGGCACCAAAGGCAAGGGATCGACCGCGGCGATGATTGATTCCATCCTGCGGCATGCCGGAATTCGTACGGGGCTGTTCACGTCACCGCATATCGAACAGTTTGAAGAACGGATGCGGGTGAATGGCAACATCCCGGCCCCGGAACGCATTGCTGAACTGGTGACGCGGTTGCGCGATGTGCTGCGATCGGCAGATGCCGATGAGGATGATCGTATTCCCACCTTCTTCGAGGTGACCACCCTGATGGCGTGGATGCTGTTTGCTGAAGAGCAGGTGGAAATCGCTGTTCTGGAAACGGGTCTGGGCGGACGGCTGGATTGTACCAACGTCTGTCGGCCGCTGGTTACGGTGATTACCAGTATCGGGCTCGACCATACCCATATCCTCGGCGACACACTCGAAAAAATTGCTGCCGAGAAAGCAGGCATCATCAAACCAGGGGTCCCCGTGGTGCAGGGGCAGCTCCCTGGACAAGCAGATGCTGAGGTTCAGGCCACTGCCGAACGGCGAGGCTGTCGTCGCTATGTGTGTGGTCGTGATTTTGCCTGGGTCGATGAGACTCCGACGGCAGCTCAGGCCTCTCGACGCAGAACGCAGGACGTGCAGATCATCACGCCCACTCAAACACTGGATCGCGTGTCTGTCCCGCTGCTCGGCAGGCACCAGGCACACAACGCCAGTCTGGCGGCGATGGCCTGCGAGTTACTGCAGCAGTCGGGATGGTCCCGAATCACCTCAGACAGTCTGATTCAGGGAATCGGGGCGACACAGTGGCCGTTGCGATTTGAGGTGCTGGAGGGGCACCCCACGATTGTTCTGGATGCAGCACATAATCCGGATTCCATGCGTGCGGTATCGCAGGTGCTGATGGAGTCGGAGTGGAAAAATCGTCGCCGAGTGCTCGTGTTTGCCGTTTCCAGCGACAAGGATGCCGTCAGTATGCTGAGGCTGATCCTGCCGCACTTCGATGCCGTTGTGCTCACGCGATTTCTCAGCAATCCTCGCAGCGTGCCTGTGGATCAGCTGACCAGCCTTGCGACTCAGCTGCGTCCCGGCAATGTCTCAAACGCTGATTTTGTGCACAGCGCTGATGGTCCGGGGCCGGCAATTGAACTTGCTCGATCGCTTGCCGGATCCGACGGCGTCGTCGTGATTACCGGCTCCATCTTCCTGGCCGCAGAAGCCCGTACACTGCTGATGCAGATGTCGAAGTCCAGCTGAATACGGATGCCGGCTTGTGACAGCTTGTCAGCGTTGTGCTGTGTTGCGTGGCGAAGATGGTGCACAGCGGGTATACGGTGACAATCCCGGGGAACCTGTTAGCATGCGGTCGTGGTTTCATCGCATATCTTCAGACGAAACAGGAGATCGGGTGTTATGAACAGGAATTTCTGGTTGGGGGTTGCTGGTGGACTGTTGGCTGCCGTGGCAGTTCTGCAGTTCCCCCTGTTCCACGCTGCCTCGGCCGCACAGGAATCAACGAAGGGCAAGACCATGCTGTATGAACTGCGCACGTACTACACACCGGAAGGCAAACTGGACGAACTCAATGCCCGGTTCCGGAATCACACGATGAAGCTGTTCGAAAAGCATGGCATGCAGAACATCATGTACTGGACCCCCGTAGACAAACCGAACACCCTGATCTACGTGATCGCTCATAAGGATAAGGCTGCTGCTGACGCTTCGTGGGCCGCGTTCCGCAGCGACCCGGAATGGCAGAAAGTGGCCGAGGAAACTCAGCGTAATGGCAAGCTGGTTGAGAAGGTGGAATCGGTCTACATGAACCTGACGGACTACTCACCCGGTCACTGAGAGGCTTTTGCAGGCCACTGATAGCCAGACGCGGAAAGCGGTCGATCCTGCTGAACTGCACTTGCTCCGGTGATGGGGCATTGTTGCGGCTCAGCGGGCTCCGCGCGTTCCAGTGTTGATGCACTCGCGGGCAGAACCAAAGGCCATATTCTGTGCAGTTGCAGCCACCGGACGGTGTGTTATTTCTGCCCGTCTGCCGCTGTTTGCTCTGCCTGTTGCAGTTGCTGCAGCAGAGCTGCGTTTTCGGGGCCCTGCCACGCCGGAAGTTGCAGGGC
>JBDKIW010000475.1:0-6281 GCA_039796955.1 Planctomycetota bacterium | reverse complement strand
TCTCGCAGGTCATGAAAACAGGACGTCCCCACTTCGGCAGCCGCTTGTGTCGAGTCAGTGGCACAAGGCATCTGAAAGTCGATGTTTACACCATGCCGATCGTCGGACCCGGCAACAAACTACACGGTGTGGTGCAGCTGCTCCGCAACCGCAGCGGCGTTCGTCGTAAGAGCCGCGAATTTGTCGAATTGCAGATCGCAGCCACTCGCGACCCACTGACCGGCGTCGCCAATCGCGGACAACTGGAATCACAACTCCGACATCTGCTGGATGATTACCAGGTTCACGAAGGTACTCGCAGCCTCAGCATCATCTTTCTCGATGTGGACCACTTCAAACGGATCAATGACACCCACGGGCATCAGGTTGGAGACCAGGTCCTTGTCGATCTCGCTCGACTCCTGCAGCATGAAACCTACTCGGCAGAAATCATCGGCCGTTACGGCGGTGAGGAATTTGTGATTATCTGTCCGGACACAGACCTCGAAGCAGCGGTCCGCCGGGCCGAACGCCTGCGCCAGACCATCATGAAGAGCTCCATCGGCGGCACCAGCACGCTCAGCGTCACCTCATCGTTCGGCGTTTCGACCGCACGGATCGGCGATTCCGTACAAAGCCTTCTCGAACGAGCCGACAGCTGCCTCTACAATGCCAAAGCCGCCGGACGAAATCGCACCTGCCGCGAATCCGATCTGGAATCCGCCGAACATGTCGAAGCCCCGACGTCCGAAGACGACAAGACGCAGATTTCCGAAGCTAACGGACAGTATCGCTTCTCTGATCGCATCACCGTCAGCACCTCGGTGGAACTGACCGGCATGAAACTGCGGGCCTTTATCGCTGAGTACCGCGGTGTGTTTGTCGTTGAGGAGGTGGGCAAGATGCAGATCCGACTCGGCAGTTCCGGCTTTTTCAAAACATGGGGTCGCGCCCCGGCTCGGCAACCTGTGGAAATTGCCATCTCCTACGAAACCACCCGAAACTCCAGCTCACCCCGCGAGAAAGCTCGCATCCATCGCATCGTCACCGTCGATATCCGGTCTGTCGGCAACGTGCCGAATATGGACGTCTTCGCGGCACGCTGCCTCAGCCTTATCCGCGACCTCCGCGCGTTCCTGCTTGGCACCTGACCTCGCCTCCCGGCACTCCGGCACTCGGAAAATACGCCGGGAACGCCCTGTTCGCTCCGTGATGGCCGAATTCCCCGAATCCCGCAGTTTTCCGGCATGACAAGTGCCCTGGGAACGGATTCGCCGCCCCCATGCTCGAAAATCTGCCAGTTTCGACGAAAAAACTGCGGCATTGACCATCTGTTACGTGTTGAAATACACTGACCAGACTAAGACTTACGTTGATTTTCACCCGAACCTGATCGCCGGGCTGCGATCTGTCGTTGTGGCAGCCCCCTCGGCGGAGGCCCATCGGGTAGGCCCATCTTTTGAATTCAGGATCGACGCGCGACATGGAGCTTCTGGAAAAAGTCGGTGACTTTTTCACCGCCACGACTCACCGAATTGAACGCGGCATCACCACTCTGTTCGGCTCATCCAATGAGCGCCGAATGAAGCGTCTCGGATTCGTCCGCGATCGTGACGGCAAGACCACCATCGTCCCGGGGTCCATGCTTGACCGCATCAATTCCATGGAAGCCGAGTGGCAAAAACTCAGCGATGACGAACTGCGGCAGACCACAGCCCGCTTCCGTGCGCGGCTGCGGAACGGTGAAACACTCGATGACCTGCTGCCGGAAGCCTTCGCCGCTGTCCGCGAATCGGGACGCCGCTTCCTCAGAATGCGGCACTACGAAGTGCAGATGATCGGTGGCTATATTCTTCACAACGGCATGATCTCCGAAATGGTCACCGGTGAAGGAAAAACCCTCGTCGCGACTCTGCCCGCGTTCCTCAATGCCATCGCCGGCAAAGTGCATGTCGTCACCGTCAACGATTATCTTGCCCGCCGCGACATGGAGTGGATGGGGCCCATCTATCTCAACCTCGGGCTCACCGTGGGTGCGATCCAGTCCAACATGGATTCCCGGGAACGCCAGCTTCACTACGCCTGTGACATTACATACGGGACCAGCAATCAGTTCGGTTTCGACTACCTCCGCGACAACATGAAACCCTCTAAGGACCTGCAGGTGCAGGGTCCGCTGGATTACGCCATCGTCGACGAAATCGACAACATCCTGATCGACGAAGCGCGAACCCCGCTCATCATCTCCGGTCCCGCTCACGATAACCTCGAAAAATATCCCCGTGCCGAAGCAATCGCACGACAGCTCAGAAAAGACGTCGACTTCGAAGTGAAGGAAAAGGAACACACCTGCCACCTCACAGAAGAAGGTGTGCGCCGCGCCGAACAGCTCGCAGGTGTCGAAAGCTTCTACACCGCCGGCAACATGGAATGGCCGCATCTCCTCGACAACGCACTCAAAGCCCACTACCTCTACAAACGCGATGTGCATTACGTCGTCGAAAAAGGTGAAGTGGTCATCGTTGACGAAAACACCGGCCGAAAAATGGAAGGACGACAGTGGTCCGATGGCCTGCACCAGGCTGTTGAGGCCAAAGAAGGCGTCAAAATCAAGGCCGAAACTCAGACACTGGCCACCATCACGCTTCAGAATTACTTCAAGCTGTATCGCAAACTTTCCGGGATGACCGGAACCGCGATGACGGAAGCCGAAGAATTCCTCAAAATCTACAACCTGGATGTCGTGGCCATCCCCACCAATCGGGCCATGAAACGCATCAATTACCCGGACAATATTTACGGCACCGAAAAGGAAAAATGGGATGCCGTCGTCGAAGAGATTGCGGCTGTACACGCCACCGGGCGTCCCGTGCTGGTCGGCACTACGTCCATCGAACTTTCCGAAATGCTCAGCCATCGCCTCGTGCGAAAAGGCGTCCGCCACAGCGTGCTGAATGCCAAGTTCCATGAACGCGAAGCAGAAATCGTGGCACAGGCCGGCAGAAAGGATGCTGTCACGATCGCGACCAATATGGCCGGCCGCGGTACCGATATTATCCTCGGCGGCAATCCCGAACACTCCGCATGGGAAGAACTCAAGTCCCGCTATGCCTCACGACTGGATGTGCCCAAAGTCGAATGGGATGCACTCACCAGATCCATCGCCGAAAAAGAAGGCATGATCTCTGAAGGCAAACTGGTGTCAGAGCTCGGCGGACTGCACGTTGTTGGCACCGAACGTCACGACTCGCGACGTATCGACCTGCAGCTTCGCGGACGCGCCGGACGCCAGGGAGACCCGGGCTCCAGCCGCTTCTTCATCTCACTCGATGATAAGCTGATGCGCCTGTTCGCCGGTGACTCCGTCAAACGCATCATGCAGTGGGCCGGACTGCGCGAAGGCGAACCCATCGTCAGTTCCATGGTCACCCGACGCATCGAAGGCGCACAGAAAAAACGCGAAGAACAGCATTTCGATCAGCGCAAAAACCTGCTCGAATATGACGAGATCATGGATGAACAGCGCAAGCGAACCTACAGCTATCGTCAGCAGATTCTTGATGGTCAGGATTGCCGCGCCCTGCTTCTCGGAATGATGCACGATGAAGTGGACCGCTGGACCAAACATTTCCTCGCCAGAAATTATCGCTGGGAAACCGTCGCTGCATGGATCTCACAAAACCTGCAACTCGAAGCCGATGCCGGTGCGATCCGTGATATGACTCAAACCGATCTCGAAGTCTGGATTCGCAGCGAAGGCCTCCGACAGGGCGAGAGCCAGATCTATGAGCAGATTGATATCAATCTCCCGGAAGACGCGGATAACAAGCTCGACTGGAACTGGATTGCGCTCACCAAATGGGCCAATCGCACCTTCGGTCTTTCCCTGAATGACAAGGAGCTCCGTAACTGCGGGCGCAATGATCTCGCCAGCTTCCTGATCGAAAAGGCAAAAGAGGGGATCGCCCGCTGGGAACTGAAGGAACTCGAAACATTCGTCGATCCGCTCTACCCCCAGAAATCCCTCGTCTCATGGGCGAACTTTAATTTTCTGCTGGGGCTGAAACCCGAGGAACTTGAAGGACTCGACGAACCCCGCATCGCCCAGCTGCTCAAAGAGCGGATTCGCGAACGCTACGACGAAAAGGAAGTTACCTTCCCCGTCTCCGTCGGTATGCACAATTTCCTCGCCGGCGATGGCAAACAGAACGAACGTGCCAATCGCGAACGCCTGGCTCGCTGGGCAAACACCCGCTTCCGAGTACAACTCGATCCGGAACAGTTTTCCGAGCTGCAGTCGTCAGCGATCTATTCCAGCCTGATCGACATCAGCCGCAGCTTCCGCGCACGACGTCCCTCAGCGGAATCGGTTCAGTCACGACTCGCTTCCATCTTCGGCAACTCCAAACCCACAGCGCGCCCCTCCGAAGCCCAGACCGAGGAAATCCTTGACTGGTTCGAAGACGAACTCGGGCTTGGAATGAATCCGGAAAAACTCCAGTCCCTGAACATTGAACAGGCCGGCAGTGAAATTCTGCAGGGGATCGATCAGGTCTTCCGTCCCGAACTGCGACAGACCGAACGCTCCATCCTGCTCGAATTCCTCGACACCGCATGGAAAGAACATCTCTATTTCATGGGACACCTGCGACAGGGAATCGGCTTTGTCGGCTATGCCCAGAAAGACCCTCGCACCGAATACAAACGCGAAGGTCGACGCGCATTTATCGCCATGTGGGAACGGATCTCCGAACAGGTCACGCAGACTCTCTTCCGCGTCGAACACGAGAGCCCCGCGTTTGTCGGCTCACTGTGGCGAATTACCGCAACCGAACACGACGTGGCTCCTGCAGAGTCCGTTGTCGATTCGCTGCAAACCAATGCCCCGGAAGCCGGTGAAGAAGGACGCGCAACCGCACCCATCGTCAACGCTGGACCACGCGTCGGACGCAACGATGAATGTCCCTGTGGCAGCGGAAAGAAGTTCAAAAAATGCTGCGGCAAGTAAGCCCGTCGCACACCACACTCCACCGTCGCATCCTCGCACTCTGACTCACCCGTGGCAGAATGGATTCTGCAATGCGCTGGCTTCTGAATACCGTCTATGCCTGCCTCCTGCTCGCACTCTCTCCCATGATCGCGTGGCGAGTCCTGCGGCAGGGACGCTACCGACGAGGACTTGCTGAAAAACTATTCGGGCTGCTGAAGTTTCAGGGAGACGGACGCCCTGTCGTCTGGTTCCACGCCGTCAGTGTCGGGGAAGTCATCCAGCTTCGAAAAGTCGTTGACGAATTCCGCCGACAGGCCGATGACCGATTCTGCATCGTGATCTCTGCATCCACCGACTCCGGCTTTGACCTCGCCAGCACACGCTTCCCGGGCTGCCACATCACCTGGTTTCCACTCGACTTCTCCTGGGCCGTCTCCACCGCACTTAACCGAATCAGGCCGGAACTGGTCGTACTGATGGAACTGGAGCTCTGGCCGGGATTTCTTGCCGAATGCCGCAACCGCGACATCCCCGTAGCCGTCGTGAATGCCCGCCTCAGTGAACGCAGTCATCGACGCTATCTGAAGGTTCGACAAGTCCTCAAACCCGTCTTCTCCAGTCTGTCGCTGGTCGCCGCACAGTCCCAATCCAATGCCGATCGTCTCGCGTCCCTCGGCGTTCCGACAGCCCGCATACATGTCACCGGTTCCGTCAAATTTGATGGTGTCGAATGCTCTCGCGATAATCCCGGAACCCAACGGCTTCGGCAGCTTTTTGACCTCAGCCACAACGATCCCGTACTGGTCGCCGGCAGTACGCAGGACCCCGAAGAACGTCTAATTCTGGACACCTGGCAGCAACTCAGGAACCAGTTCCCCAATCTGCAACTGGTCCTTGTCCCGCGTCACCAGGAACGCTTCAACGCGGTCGCTCGATTGATCGAACAGTACGGCTTTCACGTGCTGCGCCGCTCAACACCAACCCCACTCACCGCGGAAGCACAGCACACAGCAACCGTCAGACTGCTGGACACTATCGGTGAACTGAGCGCCTGCTGGGGGCTGGCGGATATCGCCTTTGTCGGTGGAAGCTTCGGCAACCGCGGCGGACAGAACATGATCGAACCCGCGGCCTACGGCTCCGCAACACTCTTCGGCCCCAACACATGGAACTTCCGGGATGTCGTTCGCATCTTTCAGGAAGCCAATGCCTGCCAGCAGCTCCAGCAGCCCGGTGAATTGCTGCCAGCAATCCTCAATCTGCTGACCGATGCACCGGCTCGGACAGCACTCGGCGACGCGGCCCGTAAAAC
>JBDKIW010000474.1:0-2845 GCA_039796955.1 Planctomycetota bacterium | reverse complement strand
CAAATGCCGGGGCCGCCGTGTCATCGGGAATCAGTTGCTGCTGCCATGCCTGCACGAAACAGGCGAACAGTCGCCCACGATACGGTTCCACTTCAAGCGGCCGAGTTTCTGCCTGAGCCTCAGCAATCAGTGTCTCAATGTCACCAATAAGCTGTCGCGATGCCCGCACCAAATGACGGCTTTGCTGATCCGAATCCTGAAATGACATGAACGTGCACTCTTCCCAATACTGAATACGTAATACTGAAGTTTTCCGGAAACGAATTCAAAAACCGCCGGCGAAAGACGGATCCTGAATTCAGTTCGTGATCTCCCCTGTGGCCCCGGCCACGTACCGAATCGGATCGCGATGTCCTGCCTCGCGAAAGCCCTTCAGCCGCAACTGGCAGGAATCGCAGGCACCACAGGAGGCCCCATCGGGGGCCGGATCATAGCAACTGTGAGTCAGGCTGTAGTCCACACCCAAACGCATTCCCTGCTGAATGATCTCGGCCTTGGTCCAGCGAATCAGCGGCGCATGAATCCGAATCGCCCGCCCTTCCACTCCGACCTTTGTGGCGAGGTTGGCGAGTTTTTCAAAGGCATCAATGAACTCCGGACGACAATCCGGATACCCACTGTAGTCGACCGCATTGACCCCCAGGAACATGTCGTCAGCGCCCAGTGACTCGGCAAGCCCCAGGGCAACGGACAGAAAGATCGTATTGCGGGCGGGAACGTAGGTGACCGGAATTCCCGCCTGCATCTGCGATTCATCGCGATGATGCGGCACAGGAATGTCGTTGGTCAGGGCCGAACCTCGAAAAATACGAGTGTCCACATTGAAGACCACGTGACTTGCAACCCGCTGCGCCTTGCAGACCTGAGCAGCCGCTTCCAGTTCAAAACGATGGCGTTGCCCATAGTCAAACGAAATCGCATGCAATTCAAAGCCTTTCGCAGCGGCAATGGCCAGCGCTGTGGCTGAATCCAGTCCTCCGCTCACCAAAACAACCGCCTTCTGTGCCGCCATCTGACCGCTCCCGCACGCCGCCCCCTGTAAACTCGCCGCTCACAGGAACACAGCATCCCACCAACGCCGTACAGCTGCAATTGCATCGCAAAAAATTCCCAGACGGCGGCGAGAAGCAACGCGTCTGACGGATCAAGTCTGCGTGATGCCAAAACGATTCTGGCAATGAGGCTATTCGAGAAATCCGCGATAAGGGTCGGATAGACGAAGACCACGCGCTTCAGACATCGCCAATCGACAGTGGCAGAAGTCGCGTGGTAGTCATTTTGCCTTATCGACGAGGTAGTCACGGATCCCTCTGACGGAATTAGATCTTGTCGCAGGTCTGCGGCCGTAGGGTCATGGACACGGCGAAACGTGCCGAGGAAGTTGGGGCAGTCACTGCGTAAATTCCCCATCAGACAAAACTTGTGGCGATGCTGAAACAATGCCGAAAATCCCTCTATCCTGCGAGCGTTTTGCCCTGCGGACATTCTCAGGCCAGCTGACGTAGCGTTGTGAGATCCTGATCCGCTGCCAGCACTTCGGGCTAACCGGGGTCATATGGTGATCCTGTCACGAATCGTCGCGCAGCAAAAACCCCGGGCGGGTCAATCGCTCGGGGCTTATCTCATGGTGCGGGATCGCGAAACATTACGCTGCGTTAGTGGATTCGGTCGCCAGTCGCAGCTGTTCGATCATGAAGTCCAGCATCTCATCTGTCAGCCCCGGATAGACGCCGATCCAGAAGACGTGATCGGTCACAAAATCCGTATTGGCCAGCGATCCCACAACTCGATGTGGCACATCGCGATATGCGGGCTGACGTAGCAGGTTGCCACCGAACAACAGCCGAGTTCCGATGCCGGCAGCATTCAGTTTCTGCAGAACACTGCCGCGAAGCAGCCCGGATTCCGGACGAACAGCCAGCGGGAAACCAAACCAGCTGGGATCGGACTGCGGAGTGGCTTCGGGAAGCAGGTACCACGAGCTGAGCGCCTGCAGGCCGTCGTGGAGCCGCTGGTAATTTCTGCGTCTGGCTTCGATAAAGGCAGGCAGTTTCTCAAGTTGAGCCACCCCGACAGCCGCCTGCATATCGGTCAGTTTCAAATTATAGCCGATGTGAGAATAGATGTACTTGTGGTCGTAGCCATCCGGAAGAGTTCCCAGTTGCCAGCCGTAGCGTTTTCCACAGGTGTTGTCCTGTCCCGGATTGCACCAGCAGTCGCGGCCCCAGTCACGGAAAGATTCCAGCACCACTTTCAGCTTTGGATCGCTGGTCATCACGGCACCACCTTCCCCCATGGTGATGTGATGTGCCGGATAGAAACTGCAGGTTGAAACATCGCCCCATGTTCCCACCTTTTTGCCCTGAAACGTGGCTCCGGCCGCGTCGCAGCAATCTTCGATGAGCCACAGACCATGCTCGGTACAGAACTGGCGGACATACTGCAGGTTGAAGGGATTGCCAAGGGCGTGCGCCAGGACCACGGCACGAGTTTTTTCGGATAACGCCTGCTGCAGTTGATTCACGTTGACGTTGTACGTCGGGATGTCCACATCCACAAACACCGGCACCAGTTGGTTCTGCAGAATCGGGTTTACCGTCGTGGGAAATCCAGCGGCCACGGTGATCACTTCGTCACCGGGACGTAGTTGTCGATCGCCCAGTTTCGGCGAGGTCAATGCCGACACCGCCACCAGATTGGCCGATGAGCCGGAGTTGACGAGCAGGCAGTACCGGGTGCCCATGAACTCCGCAAAGGCTCGCTCAAATTTTGCGGCAAAACGACCGGTGGTCAGCCAGAAGTCGAGCGACGAATCCACGAGGTGCACGACCTCATTCTGGTCGAA
>JBDKIW010000473.1:0-5194 GCA_039796955.1 Planctomycetota bacterium | reverse complement strand
CTGGATCGGTTGCCGGCTGAGGGAGCGTGGCCGCGTGCGGACGTGATTGTACTGCACGAGTTGGTACCGGCGAAACTTCCTGAGGGGAATGTCATTGTGCTGGATCCGGCGTCGGACTGTGACGCGTGGGCTCTGGGGAACCTGCTGGACAATCCTCTCGTGTCGAAACAGAGTGCGACATCAACGCTGTTGAGGAACGTGCAACTGAGTAATGTGCTGATTCCCGAGGCTCGTCAGGTCACTTACGCAGGACCGATGGAGTCGCTGGTGGAGACGATAGACGGCGATGTGCTGTGTGCCTTGCTTCCGCGTCCGACCGGCGACTGTGTGGTAGTGCCGGTGGTGCTGCGCACCAGTGACCTCGCCTTCCGGACGGTTTTTCCCATCCTGATTTCGAATATCCTGCGGGAGTTTTCCGGTGATGTGGGGGAGCGAGTCTCGACGCGGGTGGCTGGGGAGCCGCTGAGGCTTGAGTTGCCGGGCGTATTTGCGGCGGATGCGGGGCAGGCTGGTGAGCCAGTGGTCGGCGGTGAAACTGGTAGGCGATTTGGCGTTGGGAGCGTGGTCGCATCTGAGGCTGCGTATGTGTTGATGGCACCGGATGGAGAGCGGCAGCGATTGAGCGTAGCGGATTCCGGGGGTTCGGAATCCGCACGCGGTTCTGTCACACTCATGGGGGGGCCATTGAAGTCCGTGGGAATCTGGTCGGTGTATCGAAGTGAGGGACGTGTGGCGGGAGCGAATGAATGGCTGGCAGCGGAGGTCGCGGTGAATCTGGCGAATGAGTGTGAAACGAATCTCCGACCGTCACCGGAATCTGTATTGTCAAGTGATCGGGTGGAATGGGTTTCGTCCTGGTTCCGTGGGCCGTTGTGGTCGTATCTGGTACCGGCAGCGGTGCTGTTGTTGCTGGCGGAATGGGTGTTGTATCAGCGGAGGTGGATATCCTGAGTCTCTGAGAAAGAACGTTGGGAATGATCGTTTGGGCCTGAGCGAATGTTGCCGGGCTCTGTGTGTTTAATTTCTGCTGTTGTGATGTTTGTTATGCCCATTGAATTCACTCAACCCACCTGGCTGTTGCTGCTGATACCGGCGGGAATGATGTTGTGCTGGTGGTTTGCGCGCAGTCTGAGTGATTTTTCAAGAGCTCAGCGTGTGGCCTCGCTGGTGGTGCGTGGCGGGATCTGTCTGTTGCTGACACTGGCGTTAGCGGGAATGACATGGCTGGGGAATTCTGACGAACCGTTTGTCGTGTTTCTGGTGGATCGAAGTGCCAGTATCGGAGCAGCCGGGCGAGCACATGCGGAAGCGTATCTGCGGGAGGCCGAATCGGTGCGCGGGGGGCATGGTACCGCGTGGATGTCGTACGCGCTGGGAACTGATCGTCCGGTGAGCGACTGGCCTGACTATGAGGCGTCACTGGTGGCTGTGGCGATTACCGATGGAGGTCAGACGGATGCAGTCGCGGGCGGGAATTCCGCGGTAAAGGTAGGCGGCGGGACGAAGGCAGTGGATGGTTCCGAACGAGCGGAGTGGGAACGTGGGACAGATCTGGCCGGAGCCGTACGGACGGCGGCCGCGTTTGCGCCGGCGGGATATGTTCCACGGATTGTGTTGCTGACGGACGGCAATGAAACGGTGGGTGATATCCGCAGTGTTGCACCGGTGGTGGGGATACCGCTGTGGACGGTACCGTTGCCGGGCCGCGAAGAACCGGAGGTGCAGGTCTCTGAGGTGCGGGTACCTACGGAGGTCCGCGAGGGAGAGCCGTTTGCGGTGGAAGTGGTGATCTCCTCCAGCCATGCGGATGAGGGGCTGATTGAGATTTATCGTGGTGACTATCGAGTTGTCAGTGAGCGCCGGCCACTGGTAGCGGGTGAAAATCGATTTCGATTTGAGCAGACGGTGGAACGTGATCGGATTGCGGCCTTTCGCGCGCGGGTGTCGGGGTTAAAGCAGGACACACTGATCGACAACAATTCTGATGTGGGGCTGGTGTATGCGGCGGGTAAACCGCGGGTGTTGCTGGTGGAGAGTGCACCGGAATTGATTCAGGACCTTGCGTTTGCGCTGGAGGACGAGGGAATTCAGGTGGATGTGAGACCTGTCGAGGGGATCCCGGAGACACTGGAGGGCCTGCAGAACTATGAGTTGCTGATTTTGTCCAACGTCCCGGCGACGAAGTTGACGAGCGGCCAGATGTCTGTGATTCAGGGCTGGGTGCAGGATTCCGGCGGTGGCTTTCTGATGCTGGGTGGTGAGCAATCGTTCGGGCCGGGGGGCTATTATCGAAGTGCGATTGAAGAAATTCTGCCGTTACGGAGTGACTTTGAGAAGGAGCAGGAGAAGCCGGGGCTGGGGATGGTTCTGGTGATTGACCGATCGGGATCGATGGAGGGTGACAAGCTGGAGATGGCGCGGACAGCAGCGCGTTCTGCGGTGGAGTTACTGAGTAGCCGGGATCAGGTGGCGGTGCTGGCTTTTGATGATCAGGCGTGGGTGATCAGTGAGATGCAGTCGGCGGGGAACCGGGGGAGGATCAGCGAACAGATTGGTCGGATTCAGCCGGGTGGAGGAACGAGCATGTATCCGGCGATGGAGATGGCCAATGAAATGCTGGGGAATACGTCGGCACGGCTGAAGCATGTGATTATGCTGACGGACGGGATTTCGAACAGTGGCAGTTTTGAGCAGCTGGCGCGGCAGATGGCGTCGGCAAAAATTACGGTGTCTGTCGTGGCACTTGGGGCGGAAGACGCCACGGACACGACGTTGTTGAAGTCGATTGCGAAGCTGGGCAAGGGGCGTTTTTATCTGGCGGAGGATCCCGCGCAGGTGCCGCAGATTTTTGCTCGGGAGACGATGACGGCCGGAAAATCGGCGATGGAGGAAGAGCCGTTTGTACCGCAGGTGATGCGGGCAACGCGGGTTCTGGCAGACATTGATCTTGAGAATGCTCCATTGTTGCTGGGATATGTGGTCACGCGTCCGAAACCCGGAAGTGAGGTGATACTGGCGACGGAAAAGGGAGACCCTCTGCTGGCGTGGTGGCGTTATGGTTTGGGGATGACCGGGGCGTTTACATCGGACGCCAAAAGTCGCTGGGCTGCGGAGTGGCTGACGTGGCCGGGGTATGGCAAGTTCTGGACTCAGGTTGTGCGGCAACTGATGAGAAAATCGGCTGCCGGTGGATTGCAGGCGACGATTGAGCGACGGGGATCGCAATCACGACTGATCGTGGATGCGACGACGGCAGCGGGCGAGTTTCTGAACGAGGCAGAGGCGGAGGTGCAGGTGGTCAATCCTCGTGGGCAGAAGGTGCGAGTGCCATTGGTGCAGCAGCGACCGGGGAGTTATGTGGCGGACCTGGAGACTGCGGAATCCGGTTCGTGGAATCTGGACATTTCGATGCGACGTGACGGGCAGATTGTTGCACAGCAATCGCGAGCCGTGCATGTGGGTGATCAGGAGGAATTGCGGCTGAAGGCGGTGAATACAGAGTTACTGCGGGAATTGGCGACGTCAACCGGGGGGCGTTTTGATGCACCGGCGACCGAGGTCTTTGAGCGTTCGGGGGATCGGGTATCGCGGCCGCGGCCACTGCGAACGGCGTTACTGGTTCTGGCGACGCTGATGCTGATTCCGGATGTGGCATTACGGCGTCTGGAGTTTTCGTGGAGACGAACTGGCCGTTGGCGTTTCACTGGAACTCGATTGGCGCGAGGCGCGAGGACAGCTGGGGAGCGAGCCTGATGAGTCTTCGAACAACTGGCGTAGTAAACGCGGGGCGGACGTTGTCCTTGTTGGGGGGACTGGCCCTCACGAGGACTCTGGAAGTTTTTCGTCGCCGTCAGCGTTGGCTGGGGGTGTGGCGGGGGGCGTCTCAGGGCCTGCAGGCAGGAGCTGTTGCGGGCTGTGTGACAGCGGCAGGGATGTTGGTCACTGATCAGCGCTGTCCAATGTGGCTACCAGCGGTGCTGAGCAGTGGTGGGTGTCTGGCGGGCGTTTTGTGGGGGGCCGGGCGTGGGGTGTCACTGAGACAGACGGCGAGGTGGCTGGACGCGTCGTGTGGGCTGAAAGATCGGCTTGAAACGGCGCTGCGGTTTGTTGAAGGGGCTGCCGTCGACACGATTCAGCAGTTACAGGTTGACGATGCGATTCAGTGTGTGGTGCGGCTGAATCCGGAAGTGTTGGTGCCTCTGCGAACACCGCGGGAGTGGAATCGCGGGTTGATTCTGACAGCGGCTGGGGTGCTGATTGCGCTGGTTTCAACGGCGCCGGTGCGGCCAATGGTTCCGGACGTTGTGAATGCCGTGCTGGAAGAGCAGTCTTCGGGGTTACAGCAGGAGTTACGGGCGCTGGAGGAATTTCAGCAGCAGCAATCGGATACGGACTTGAAGCAGTTGCTGGAATCGATGAATCAGAATCTGCAGGAGATGGCGGAGCCGGGCACGACGCCGCGTGAGGCCTTTGCCCGATTGTCGGAGATGGAGGCGAGTCTGCAGGAGATGCAGAAGCGGATCAGCGAGTCGGGCACTCTGGAGTCCATGAAGGCGATTGGCGACGCGATGTCTCTTGCGGAAGAGATGTCGAAGGCTGGCAAAGCGTTGGCTTCCGGGGATCTGCAGAGGGCGGAGGCGGAGCTATCGAAGCTGGGAGCACCAAAACTGGATCGACAGACTGAGCGGGCCATCACGGACAAATTGAGGCAGCAGCAAAAGCAGCAGCAGTCGGCTCAGGAACCTGCGACTTCGAAGGCAGTCGCGGAGGCTGCTGGCAGGATGGCGGAGGGATTGGAATCCGGGGACTCGCAGAAATTTCAGGAGGGGACACGCGGGCTGGCTTCGGAAGCGCGGAGGATGGCGAATCAGCAGAAGTTGACGGAGTTGCTGCAGCAGCAGGCGATGAATCTGGCGCAGGCAAAATCTGATGTGGAGAGTCAGGCGCGACAGGTCGCTCAGGGCCAGGGCAAAGGTGGAAAAAAGGCCGGCAAAGGAACGGCGGGAAATCCGCAGGGGGCGGAGACAGGAGTGAAGGCGGCAGGCAGGGAGTTGCGGCTATCAGGTGAGAATTCCGGGATGGGTGAGGCGGAGACAGAGAAGAGTCAGGGAGAGCAGCAGGAGCAGGTGGCGGAGCGTGAGTACCGTCAGAATGTGGAGAAGTTTGAAGCGTTGAGTGAGACGGCACTGGAATC
>JBDKIW010000472.1:0-3210 GCA_039796955.1 Planctomycetota bacterium | reverse complement strand
GGGCTTGCGTTGAGGGTTTACACTGTTTCCTGTGGTTCATTGCAAGAATTGGGACTTGTCGAGAGAATTTGGCCGCAGTCGCCGCGTGTGCGGTCGTTAGATTCCCACAGGAAGATGGAAGGGGTGCCATGAAGACGTTGCTGTTCGGGTTGTTGGGGGTGTTGATTTCCAGTGTGTCGGTGCGGGGTGAAGACACGTTCCTGAGCGTGGACGAAGCCGGTCCGGATTACCGGGTGCAGGGGGAGTATTCCGGGGATGTGGAAGTTGATGGTCAGAAGGTGCGTGTTGGTCTGCAGGTGATCGCCCTCGGCGGGGGCAAGTTTGATGCGGTGGCTTACCCTGGCGGCTTGCCGGGTGATGGCTGGAACGGGACAGATAAGATCCGTGCGCGCGGCACGACAGAGGGCGGCGTGACGAAGTTGACGGGTGACGGTGAGGGGAGTGCCACAATTGCCGACGGGACCGTGACAGTCTTCAATTCAAGCGGCGTGAAGTACGGAATGCTTACGCGGGTTGAGCGAAAGAGTCCGACGCTTGGTGCCAAGCCACCGGCCGGAGCTGTGGTGCTGTTTGATGGCACCTCTGCGGCTCAGTTTGAGCGAGGCCAGTTGACGATGGGAGATTTGCTGGCGGCGGACTGCGAAACAAAGGAGAAGTTTGGTAGTCATCGATTGCACATTGAATTCCGGACACCGTTCAAGCCAGCGGCGCGTGGGCAGGAGCGTGGCAACAGTGGCGTTTACATTCAGGGCCGCTACGAATGTCAGGTGTTGGATTCGTTTGGTTTGGAGGGCGAGAACAACGAGTGTGGTGGCATTTATTCCATCGCTCGTCCCCGTGTGAATGCCTGTTTTCCTCCGCTGACATGGCAGACCTATGACATTGACTACACTGCGCCGGGGTACGAGGGCGACAGGAAGGTTCGCAATTCACGCGTCACGATTCGTCAGAATGGAATTCTGATTCACGACAATCTGGAGCTGCCCCGTGGAACTCCGGGAAAGAACCCAGAGGGGCCCGGACCTGACGTGATTTACCTGCAGGGACACGGCAACCCGGTCGTTTATCGCAACATCTGGGTAGAACGTAAGTAGGATCCAGCGAGCGGCGACCGGCGATTGTGCAGCACACGATCGGCCGGTCGTTCCGTGGGGCGATCCCGCGTAAATTCTTCGGACTCAGGCACAGGCCTGCCGGTTTTGGCTGGAGTTTCTCGCCATGCCTGTTGGGGGGACTCGGAGCCTGCGTCAGCGACTGATTGGCGCGCCAGCGACGACGAGGCGATCGATGGCTGAGCGGATGCGTTCGGCATGTTCGCTGGAAAGTTCTGCGAGTGGTGGAGCGATCACGGGTTGGCAGAGGCCGATCAGGGACATCGCGTACTTCAGACCGGGGATGAGTTTCATGCGCCCGGATTCATCGCGGTAGACAGACGCAAACAATTCATGGATGACCGCGTGCCAGTGTGGAATTTCGGACGCATCGCTGCGGACGGCGGCACGGTAGAGGCCGGAGTAGACGGATGGCAGTAAGTTGGCACCGCCGCAGACGCCTCCATCCCCGCCGAGGGCGACAGCATCGGCCAGGAGTTCTTCAGGCCCCATAAAGACGGAGAACCGTCCCGGTTTGCGGAATTCGACGCATAGCTGCTTGAAATAGCGCAGATCGCCGCCGCTGTCCTTGATGCCGATGACGTTAGGGTGACTGGCCAGCGCCGCGACCAGTTCGAGACTGAGTGTGACGCCAACGCACGAGGGCATGTTGTACAGGATCAGGGGCAAAGGAGATTCATCTGCCAGTCTCCAGAACCACTGTGTGAGCGCGCCCTGGGAAGCATCGAAGTAGAATGGGGCGGCGGCGACGATTGCTGCAGCTCCGCAGGAATCGGCGTGCTCGGCCAGTGCGAGGGACTCGGAGAGTGACGTGTCGGTGACGCCGACCAGCACCGGAACGCGCCCCGTCGCTGCGGCGCACGTTCGTTCCACCATTTCGTAGCGAATCTGGTAATTCAGTGAGGGGCCTTCCCCGGTGGTCCCAAGCGCGAACAGTCCATTCACCTCCCCCTGAATCAGGTGATTCACCACGCGATCTACGGCAGCTGGATCCAGTTGATCATGGGCCAGCAGCGGAGTCACGACGGGTGGAATCACCCCGGAAAGAGCGAGCATGAGCACAACCTCTGGCGAATGAAAATCAACGGGAGAATTCGGGGAATGGGAGGCGATGAGGGTCTGGGCGAATCGGGAAGGATGCGGGCGAGCCTGCCGGTTGAGAGGGACTCGCATCGAGCCCGGGTGCGGGGACCCTGCACGGACGAATTGGGCCAACTATTCCCCGTCTGTCAGCGGACGCCAGTGAAAATTCATGGGAATTTACTGGCGGCGGTGGGGCGTGCAGGCTTTTGTGGATTCTGCGGACTACTCCGAAAAGTGGGGGAATATGGGGGCTTGTGATTTGAGCAGGTCTGAGGGGTTGGCGTAGCCTGATGGGTGAAGGGAGGTGTGCGGATTCTAAGCACGCAGCATCTGACTTCTGCACACTTTCGAAATCCGTCAAAACTTGTCAGAATACGTGAGCAACGACCTGCAGGGGAGAAGTACCGGTCGGAAAACCGTGGGGTTTTCGGGGGCATGGAGGAATCGGGTAAAGTCTGCCGCAGCGGGTAGCGTGGGTTCGCACTGAATTTCCACGGCTGCGTCAAGGTTCTTGCAGACCTGAAAAAAACAGGGAATAGTGAACGACTTCAGGAGCACTCAACCTTGTGAGTTGCCTGTCAGTCCGTCGTTGCGATCTGGGGGGAGAGTCTGGTCTCTGGTGGGCCTGACGCCGCGGAATCGCTGGGATTCGCGAGCGGTGTGGCACATGGTGGCTGGCCATATCCTAAATGAACTAAGGGAGCTCTATGTACACTCTGATTACTGGTGCGACCGGGCTTGTTGGTCGCTATCTGCTGCGTGATATGTTGCTGAATGGCCATCAGTTGGCGGTTGTTGTACGAGGATCACGGCGCACTAATCCGGCGACTCGGATTGAGCAGATTCTGCAGTATTGGGAAAGAGAGCATCAGTGTTCGCTGCCGCGCCCGGTGGTGTTGAGCGGCGATATCTCGCAGCCGGGTTTCGGGCTGAGTGCGGAAGATCGTGAATGGGTTCAATCGCACTGCACCAGCATCATCCACAGCGCGGCCATTCTGGAATTCTTTGGAAAAGA
>JBDKIW010000471.1:0-7195 GCA_039796955.1 Planctomycetota bacterium | reverse complement strand
GTCTTGATGCTGCCATCCGGGAACTGCACCGTCCGACTGGTGACTTTTCCGTCAAAGTAAACATTAGCCGCTTTAACGACGGCAACCCCTTCAAACGTGCTCATCTCTTTTTCCTGCAAGTGCGTAAATCGATCAGTCGACGGGAGCGGACTTAAGCCCGGCAATTCGGCCGATGCAGGCAACCGAACTGAAAGTCTGAGGCCTGCGATGCCCGAAAAGGGAAGGGTAGCGAGTTGGCGGGGGTGGAAAAGTGCAGTGTATGGTGGATTCGGAAATTTCCGAGTCCGGCAAAGCTTCCGTGTGTACAGTTTATTCCGGCCATGTACCTCTCTCCGAACCAGTTTCTCAGCATGACGCGGACGTTACCATGAGTCACGGGACAAGACTTCCACCGTTGATTTTTGAACCTGTGCTGCGTCGTATTCGCTGGGGCGGACGGAAGCTGCAGACCCTGTTGGGCAAGTCGATCGGTCCCGAGTCAGACTTCGCTGAGAGTTGGGAGATTGCCGACCATGTGGACGGCACCAGTCGGGTGGTCGGTGGTCCGCTGGCAGGAGTTACGCTGCCGGAGTTGTTGCGGCAGTACCCGGAACAGTTGTTGGGTCGTCAGGCTGGACTCACCCAGTTTCCGCTGCTGATTAAGTTTCTGGATGCCAACGACTGGCTGTCTCTGCAGGTGCATCCTGATGATGTGCAGGCGAAATCGTTCCATCTGCATGAGAACGGCAAAACGGAATCGTGGATCATTCTGCAGGCAGACGCCGGCAGTCGAATCGCGGCCGGGTTACGCGCGGGAGTCACGGCTGAACAATTGCGTGGCGCCCTTGGCGGCTGTGACCTTGAGGATTTGCTGCACATGATACCTGTGGCGGCTGGTGACTGTATTTTTGTGCCGGCTGGTACTGTGCATGCGCTGGGGCCCGGAATTGTGCTCGCCGAGATTCAGCAACAGAGCAATCTGACCTTTCGTCTGCATGACTGGGGGCGGCTGGATGCCAGCGGGCAGGCACGACCGATCCACGTGGAAGAATCGATTGCCTGCACGGATTTCGAACGGGGACCTGTCAATCCGGTGATCCCGGTGTCTCTCTGTGACAACGATCACGCCTTCGAAGAGCTGGTGCGGTGCCCATTCTTTGTGATTCGGCGTCATGAAAGTGTCAATCCCTTTGGGATTCCGTCGGACCGCCGCTTCAGGATTCTGATGACATTGAGTGGGAGTGCCCGAGTGGAAACCTCAACGGGCGACGCCTCGCTGGAAACCGGAAAAACCGTCCTTTTGCCGGCCTGCAGTGAGCAGGTGCGGGTATTTCCCCTGGAGCGACTGACAATCCTTGAAGTGTCGTGCCCCTGACGGATGATGGCTAAACCGTCGTGAATTGGTCGGTGCAATCGCACTGGGGGCCGCAGGAATCTGCCGGAACTGGCGGGAGTGATGGTTGCGGGACTTGAGTGCAGACAGCGATCCGATCAGGATACGAGCACGCCGGATGCTCTTCCGTGGTACCGGTCGTCCCGCTGACTCCGGATTTCTGTGCCGGCTTTCCTGAAGGAGCCACCATTCATGTCCTCCCACGCTGTGCTTGCCCTGTACCGCACCATGCAGATTATCCGGCAGACAGAGGAAGAGCTGGCGCGTTGTCATCAGAAGGGGCTGGTGCACGGGGCCTGTCATACCTATGTGGGTCAGGAGGCGATCGCGACCGGTGTGTGTGCTCATCTGGGACCGGCCGACAGCGTGTTCAGCACGCATCGTGGCCATGGACATGCACTCGCCAAAGGAATGCCCCCGCGCGAACTGATGGCGGAGCTTTTTGGACGCATCACGGGGTGCTCGAGGGGGCGTGGCGGTTCTATGCACCTGTTCGCCCCCGAGATTGGAATGATGGGGACCAGCGGAATCGTGGGGCCCTGCATCCTGCAGGCCTGCGGTGGCGGCTACAGCTCAAAAATCCTTGGAAATCAGACGGTGGGTGTGGCCTTTTTCGGAGACGGAGCCGTGAATAACGGCGCGTTTCACGAGGGGCTGAACATGGCCAGCATCTGGAAACTGCCGGTGCTGTTTGTGTGTGAGAACAACCAGTATGCAACTGAGGTTCCCTTTGCCTATTCCAGCGGCAACCCATCGGTCGGCAATCGTGGAGCCGCTTACGGGATTCCCGGTTTTGAACTGGATGGCAACGATGTGGAAGCCATTTCGGCGGTGGCCGCTGAGGCTGTCGCGCGGGCCCGCCGTGGAGAGGGGCCCACGTTGCTGGAGTGCAAAACCTATCGAACTCGCGCTCATTCAGAGGGCATGGGAGATTTCACCTATCGAACTCGCGAAGAAGTCGAACAGTGGAAGCAGCGCTGTCCGATTCTGCGGTTGCGGCAGGCGCATCCGGCTTTGAGTTCTGAGTTCGATCAGATTGATGCGGAAGTCAAAAGTCTGGTGACGGAATCGCGGGCATTCGCAGAATCCAGTGCTGTCCCGGAACCGGCGATTGCGACCACTCATGTGTATTCGAACGTGGCACCGGCGACGGCCCCTGTGCGATCTCAGCCTGCAGCCACCGTGCGTCAGGCCACGTGGAGCCAGGCCACTCTGGAGGCACTCACCTTTGAGATGGCGCGCAATCCCGCCATCTTCGTGATGGGAGAAGGCATTGGAAAACGCGGGGGCAACTTCGTAACGACAAAGGGCCTGTACGACGTTCATGGCCCGGAGCGTCTTTGCGACACGCCGATCTGCGAGCGAGGATTTGTGGGACTTGCGGGTGGGGCTGCGATGACGGGCACGCGCCCGGTGATTGACTTCATGTTTGCCGACTTCATTCTGGATTCGGTTGGTGAAATCATCAACCAGATTGCGAAGATGCAGTACATGTCCAGCGGTCGCCTGAAAATGCCGGTTTTGCTTCGCGGCTGTATTGGCATCGGGCATTCTGCGGCCACCCATCATTCCGGAAGTTACTGTGCTCTCTACGGACAGGTGCCCGGGCTGCGAGTGGCCGTGCCGTCCAATGCTTATGATGCCAAGGGGCTGATGCATCGGGCACTGCGTTGTGATGATCCGGTCATGTTTCTCGAACATCGTGAGTTGCTGAATACCCGCTGTGCTGTTCCGGAGGAAGACTACGAAATTGAATTTGGTCGCGGCCGTATTGTTCGTGAAGGCACCGATGTTACCGTCGTGGCGCTTGCTCGTATGGTTCACGTGGTCCACGGCGTCGCGGAAACTCTGCAGAGCCAGGGCATTTCTCTGGAATTAATCGATCCTCGCACCGTGTCGCCGCTGGATACGGATCTGATACTGCAGTCTGTGAAAAAGACCGGACGTCTGCTGATTGTCGAAGAGACACCGCTGTATTTTGGTCCGGGTGCAGAGGTGGCAGCGCAGATCGCAGACCTCGGATTCAATGATCTCGATGCACCGATTCGCAGGTTAAACGGAGCCTTCGCTCCGACTCCTTACAGCCCGTCACTTGAGTCCGCAGTGATTCCCGATGACAAGGCTGTGATTGAGGCGGTGCGGGCCCTGGCCGCGGAATAGCGGTCAGGTTGTGTCCTGTGGAACGGAGTCCACCGGTCCGATCCGATGTGGCACGGACGATGCGGGCTTGACTCATTCGGCACCTTTCGGCACTTTGGAACTCCCATGCCTATTCAGATTACCATTCCTCGACTCGGCTGGTCCATGGAGGAAGGCACGTTTGCCGGCTGGCAGAAGCGTGATGGAGAACTCGTGCGGCCCGGTGAAATTCTCTTCGAACTGGAGGGAGAGAAGGCACTGCAGGAGATTGAGGCGGTGGACGAGGGGATTCTGCGGATTCCCCCGGACGGACCCGCTGTTGGTGCGGTCCTGAAGGTTGGAGCTGTGATCGGTGTGCTTGTTGCAGACGGCGAACAAGCTCCGTGGGAGTCTGCTGTTCAGCCCGCTTCGCCCTCTCCTGCCGCAGCCCGTGTTGAGGAAAAGTCCGGTGAACCATTCCCGATGGCGGCTCCGTCTGTGCGGCGATTGGCTCGGGAACTTGGCGTTGTGCTGTCACAGGTCAGTGGTACCGGTCGAGACGGACGCATCACGGAAGACGACGTGCGCAGGGCGACGACTGCAGAACAGTCGCAGACTGCGGCCCCCGCACCTTGCGGAGACGCAAGCAGCTCTCCGGAACGCACGGGCCCCATCGCCACACCACGAGCCCGTCGCAAAGCTCGTCAGCTGGGAGTGGACTGGACAGTACTGCATGGCACCGGTCGAAATGGCCGAATCCGTGAGCGTGATGTCGTGCAGGCTGCAAACGCGATTGAGAGTTCTGCGTCTACCGGCGTCGTCACCGGAAAGCCGCTGTCCGGACGCCGTGCCGTCATCGCCCGACGTATGCAGGAAAGTCGGCAGCAGACGGTCCCTGTGACCCTGACCACGCGGGCCAGTGCCGGCAATCTTGTCAGTCTTCGCAATCAGTTTCGTACGGCCGGTATCAGTCCAGTGCCGGCGTATCATGACCTGATTGCGAAGCTGGTTGCCGAGTGCCTGGTGACGCATCCCGTTCTGGGGACACGACGAGACGGTGATCGTTTGGTGCTCCCGGAACCGGATTCCATCGCTCTTGGACTGGCGGTGGACACTCCGGAGGGGCTCACGGTGCCAGTGCTCAGAAATGTCCGTGGAACCACGCTCAGTGAACTCACGCGGGAGTCGCTGCGGTGCATCGACAAAGCCCGACAGGGACGCCTGAACGCTCAGGATCTGGCTGGGGCTGCGTTCACCATTTCCAGCCTTGGCAGCCAGGGGATCGATGCTTTCACACCGGTGATCAACTACCCGGAAACGGCGATTCTGGGGGTCGGTGCAATTCGCAAGGTGGCCGTGGTGACCGATGATGACCGAGTTGTTGTGGGGCAGGAGTTGGTGCTGAGCCTGACCTTTGATCATCAGGTTGTGGACGGGGCCCCGGCAGCACGATTTCTGCAGGATCTGGTCAAGGCGATTGAAAACCCTGCGGCACGATTGCTGATGCCCATGGCCTGAGAGCACACGACTTGCCGGCGCAGACCACGTGCTGCTGAAATGGTCAATCCGAGGACGTTGTCGGACCATGCTGCAGACTGGACGCTGCCGCCAACTCAGAGCCTGAATTGACGGCAGCAAACCATCGGTTCTGCGGTGCAGACTTATTTTTCCGAACGGAAACGATACAGACTTCCGAACGGTGTGGTGAAGTAGACGTCTCCGGTCTCATCGGCACCAAACGACATGACTGGCAGGTTTTCGCCGCCTTCTTCCGGGGACAGTGTGTAATTGCCGAGGACTTTGCCTGAAACTGTGTCGTAGTCAAGTGCCCAGAGTCGTCCGGAGACGTAGTCGGCATAGACGTACTTGCCTACCAGCTCAGGAACGCGGGTGCCACGGTAGACAGTGCCTCCGGTAATCGATTTTCCGACCTCGTGATTGTACTCAAAGATCGGGTCGATCAGATCACTGCGTTTGCCATCGTTTCCATCAGGGCGGAACCAGTGCCGGCCTTCGCGTACATTCCAGCCATAGTTGCCGCCTGACTGGATGATGTTGATTTCTTCCCAGAGATTCTGCCCTACATCGGCGGCCCACAGGGTTCCGGTTTTGTGGTCAAAAGACATTCTCCAGATGTTTCGGACGCCGTACGCGTAGATTTCTTCCCGGGCAGGAGCTGTCTTTCCCTGCGGACCGATTTTCACCTGTTTGCCGACAAACGGGTTGTCCTTCGGAATGGCATAATTTCTGTCGGCCTCTTTACGGTCGACGTCGATTCGCAGGATTGATCCCAGCAGTGTCGTAAGATTCTGGCCATGCCCCTGTGGATCATTACCGCTGCCACCGTCGCCAAGGGCGATGTACAGGTAGCCGTCGGGGCCGAATTCAATGGTCCCGCCATTGTGATTCCAGAACGGCTGAGGAATACGAAGAATCACTTCCTCACTGGCTGGATCTGCGACGTTGGGATTGTCGGCCATGACCCGGAACCGTGACACTCTGGAAATATGCTCCCCTTCGGCAGAGGTGTAGTACAGGAAGAATTCACCGTTGCTGCGAAATTGCGGATGAAACGCAAAGCCCAGCAAACCTTCTTCATTCTGATTGTCGGCGTAAACGCAGCGGTCGTCGATGTCCAGAAACACGGAGGATTCTTCAGTGTCCTGATCATTGGCAAAGACCCTGATGATCCCCTCCTGCTCCGCTACGAACACACGATTGGTGCCGTCGCCAGCGTGAGTGACTACGATCGGGCGATTGAAATCCAGATTCGGGAACGCGCGTTCAGCGCGAACTGGCAGCGGGGACTCGAGGATCTGTTCCTGACCACGTGATGAGGCCCCCGTGGCCAGCAGCAGCCCCAGCAATCCTCGGGTGATAGTTTTCAGCATGGTGAATTGTCTTTCGGTAGGTAGGTAAAATTAAGAACGCGATTGGATGTCAGCTTGTCTGTGATCAGGCTGTGGATGCGACAATGCCTGCGGAGGTCCCGTTTGGGTTCAGAACAGGACTCCGGTCTCTTCATCATCATTCACCGCGCGTTTTGTTGCGGTTGAGGAAACGGCCGAGTCTTTCTGAAGCGTGGCTCGCCCGTCAAAGGGTTGCGTTTCGGGGATCCCGGAGGCTCCGGCTCGGGTCACGATCTCGATCCGCTGGGAAGCCTCGTCCAGCCGGCGATGACAGACGCGAAGCAACGTCATACCGCGTTCAAACTGAGCCAGTGATTCGTCCAGCGATTCCTGCCCCGACTCCAGCTTTGCAACGATCTGCGACAATTCGCTCATCGCAGATTCCAACGCCGGCTCGCCCGGGGTTTCGTCGATGTCGGACACAGATTTCCTGCGGGCCATAGTGCGATATTTCCGTCAAGAGTAGTGGATTGGTTGGCGTGGATCTTGCTGCGCGAAACGGGATCTGGCAAGTGATCCCGCGGGGAATCGCTGACCTGGGGACTTTCGCCGGAATAACGTGCTGTCAGGGTACGGGGGCGAGGCGTCCGGTTTGATTCAGCCTGGTGACCGGGATTCTTCACGGATCAGCGGAACATACTGGTCAATCCAGTCGCTGTCGGCGAATCGTTGCAGCACCCATCGAAATGATTCCACGGGACTTTTGAGCTCCTGCGGGGTCCATGCCGTCCCGTCAGTTTTCTGAAAGCCCTCGGGCGTCAGGCTGCCAACCCAGCGTTCAGCCTGCTGAAACTGC
>JBDKIW010000470.1:0-9172 GCA_039796955.1 Planctomycetota bacterium | reverse complement strand
AAATTGATCGATACAGGTGCTGAACTCAGCACAGATGGCAAGATCGCTTTCTCAGCGATTACGGGAATCGGGTTCCCCGACACGTGGCACCTCGATAGGTGGGTGGCACCTGATGGCCTTGATGAGTGGGTGGCACCTGATGGGTCGCAGCACCTGATGGGTCGCACGAGCAACTCGACGCTAGCACCTCAACGCGACGAGCACCTCGACGAGTGTAGGCCGGCGGTACCGTGATCGGTGGATGGCACCTGGCGGAACGGCACCTGACATGGCGGGACGTGTTTGTCGCTCATTCCGGAGGCGGATTAATTGATACGGTTGCTGAATTCAGTACAGATGCCACGATCGTTTTCTCAGCGATTACGGGAACCAAAGTCGTCGGCTGGAGACGCCTGCATCGGTGGGTGGCACCTTGATCGTTTGGCACCTTGATCGTTCGCGACGAATGCGGCACCGCTGGCGTTCGCTTTTTTCCTCAGCGTTCGCTGCTGATGCACTTGCGAAACGGATTCTCTTCCCCATGAATATGGGAGGTCGCTGACAAGCAGCGACGGGGTTTGCCAACTTCGGCGGGAAAACAAAAGAGGACGGCCAAGCCGTCCTCAGGAACTGTTCACAAATACTCCACTAACACTCAAGCCCCTACAGTAGCCGAATCAGCTTCGGCAATGGGTCGCCGACGACGGAGCCACACTACGCCGGCGAGAGCAGCACCGGCAAACATAAATGTCGAGGGTTCGGGTACTGGAATCGCACCATGCGACTGAAACGTTATGGCGGCATTTAATGCAGCCACGGCCGAATTGGTTCGCCCGAAAGAAAACGTAAGGTCCGCCACGTGGGGATTTGTTTTTCCGGCAAAGAAGCCGATCCCTGTGGGCGTCCATGTACCTCGGAGAGCCACGAAGCGGTTAAACTGGCCGAATCGTTCTTCTTCGGACGTGTCCCCGGTAACGATCCCAACAAATGTTCCAAAGTCACCGCCCGAAATGTTGACTGATTGTCCAATGCCGGGAGCAGCAGGAAGGGTGAACGTCCCCCAAGGCGTTCCGGCATTTAGTCCGACAAAGTCTCCACTGAGCCCCGCCGCATCGGAGACGACATTCGAGAAGGAAATTTCCTGGTTCAGAGAACCGGTGCCGGGCGTTCTGGAGGAATTGAACGCCACGGATCCGACCATGTAGTCTGCGAGAGCGGTCGAATTTGAAACGGCGACTGCCACAAGTGCCGATAGAAGAATGAATCGCATGGGGTTTGCGTCCGGAAAAGAGGGAAGATCGAGAAAGACGACAACCGGCACGTCTTGTGACAGGGCGTACGTCCAGAGTGATTCTGCCCAGATGTTTTGAGTAAACAAACGATCTTTCCCGGAAAACAAAGATTTGCCATGTTGCCTGAAATGCACATGCGGTAGATGCAGAAAAAACCTCAAAACTCGAGGAATGTCGTGCTTCTGCCACACGATGATTACAGCGATTTTTCAGCCATTGCGGTTGCTACCGGTTGTCCGAATGTGGTGGGACTGGACAACAGTCACATCCTATTACCTGTGGGATCTTCCGGCGTCAGCAAGCTCGTTTCTTCAGCACATCAACTGTACAAGTTTGCCGCGGTGCAACTGGCGATCAGCCAGACTGGCTACCAGACTTTTTTATGAGACTGGTCCGGGACCGCCGGAACGGCTTGCAAAACAACCAGTGCTCCGCCTGCAACAGGACTGGAGCAGACAAGTCCACAACCGATGGAGAAGTTCACAAAGATGAGCACAGAGCTGACACTGGCGATCGCCCAGATTCGATTTGCCCGCGATTACACAAAGTCGCTGCTGGCAGAAATCCCCGAGGAACAGTGGTTCCTGCAACCGGCCGGCGCTTCGACGCACGTGGCATGGCAGGTGGGCCATCTGGCGATGGCACAGTATGGATTGTGTCTGTTTCGAATTCGTGGCCGTGCTGATGCGGATCCGGATCTGATGTCATCCACATTTCGCAAGAAATTCAGTCGGGGAACAGCTCCGGATGCCGATCCGGCACGAAATCCCTCGGTCGCTGAAATCCGGCAGGTGTTTGATCGAGTGAATGAGCAGTCCCTTCTGGAGTTATCGGGGTATCAGGAATCGCTGCTTTCGGAACCTGTCGATCCACCCTATGCCGTGTATCCCAACAAGCTGGGATGTCTGCTGTTCTGCTCACACCACGAGATGATTCACGCCGGGCAGATTGGCTTGCTGCGACGCCTGTTAGGACTGAATCCTGTGCGTTAGGATTCAGCGACGTCAAGTTGAGAAAGGTACAAGGCAGCAAATTGCTCAGCCTGGAACTGCTGATTCACAGATCGGCAGGATTTGAAGCGTTCGCCTGGGCCCCGGTGACTAACACAGTGAGCGGGCCCACCAATTTCTACCGGACACGAAAAGGCACGTGACAGAGGGGATTCCTGAATTGTAACGGGCCGATTGCGCTGATAGGGTGATCGACACCGATCCTGAGGTTCCTGGTATTTTCTGAAAGTCATGGTTCATGAGCGAGTTGGCAGGCAAACGGTTCCTGTGTTTTGTCGGTGAAGATTACGAAGACCTCGAACTGTGGTATCCGAAGCTGCGGTTGATCGAGGCGGGGGCAGAGTTTGACGTGGCCGCGCAGGATGCCGGGAAGAAGTATTCCGGCAAGCATGGCTACCCGTGCGTTGCAGATTTGTCGATCAGCGAAGTCACTTCGCCTGGTTATGATGGCCTGATTTGCGCCGGTGGCTGGATGCCGGACAAGCTGCGACGAGATCCGGACGTATTGCGGTTGACGCGGGAATTTGCTGACTCCGGGAAACTCGTCGCGGCCATTTGCCATGGCGGCTGGATTCCGATTTCGGCAGGAGTCTATCGTGGTGTTAAGGTGACCGGATCACCCGGAATTCGAGATGACCTGGTGAACGCCGGAGCTTTATTTGAAGACCGTTCGGTTGTCGTGGACCGACATTTTGTCAGCAGTCGTCGCCCCGATGATCTTCCGGACTTCTGCAGAGAGATCATTCGGGTCTGCAAGGGCTGAGGCTGTCACCAGACATGCGGATCAAACCCGGGAGTGAACACCGCGCGTCCCCCGGGAATTTCCGGGATCGGTTTCCCCTGGGTTGCTGGCAAAAAACAGGTACAGAATCGAAGTAACATCGTCAGACGTGAACAGAAGGAATGATTGTGAATTTTCCTCAATGCAGAACTCTGGGATTGAATCCGAGCTTTGGATTTGGTGATCGGACGGGACTGGCAACACCGGGACATGTCGCGGCGATGCGTCAGGATGGTGCGGGCATCCAGCCGATTTTTCCGCAGCAGTCGATCCGGGAGATGGCGCGGACGCAGCGTACGCCGGTGCAGGTGATGGAGGATGCTTTGCGTGGTGCGGCCGAGGCGGGCTGGACCGAGGTGACAGGAGCGGATGCCGACCACCTGAAAACACCGGACGATGTGAACGTCACCGCGGCTGCGGGATTCACCTTTTTTACCATTGACCCATCAGGCTCGGTGGACCAGCAGGCAGACAACTACGACGAGGCGACTCTGCGAACCCGATTTGCAGCCGCAAAAGAGTCTGCACCGTGGTTTGAAAAGTATGCGGGGCGTCGTATTCGGCTGGCCAACGGGACTCAGGTCGATCTGGATGAGCAGGCGTGCATGCGGGCCGCGGTCAAGTACGGCGCGGCCATTCAGCATGCTGTAAAACTTGCTGATCACATTCGTCACGTACATGAGCAGGCTGGGCGGGATTATGAAATCGAATTGTCTGTGGATGAGACGGACCAGCCAACGACACTCGCGGAACATCTGATCATTGCCGAGCAGTGCCTGGAAGCCGGCATGCCGCTGGTCAGTCTGGCACCGCGTTTCATTGGTGACTTCGAAAAGGGCGTGGATTTTCGTGGAAGCCTGACGGACCTCGAGGCATCCCTCGCCAATCACGCGGCCATTGCGAAAATGGTGGGACCGTATAAGCTCAGTCTGCACTCCGGTTCTGATAAACTCTCCATGTACAGCCTCCTGAGCCGTGCGACTCATGGACAGTTTCACGTGAAGACCGCGGGGACAAGTTATCTCGAAGCCCTGCGCGTAGTGGCTCGACATGACGAATCTCTCTTCCGGGCGATCGTTAACTTTGCCCGAAGCCGATACGACGTTGACAAAGCCACCTATCATGTGTCGGCAACGGTGGCAGGTGTTCCCGCACCGGAGCTCATTTCCTCCGTGCGAGACCTGGAGCGCGAATACCTTGAGCTGTGGGAGGAAGTGCCTGAAGGTGTGGGCTTTACCAAACCGGGGCGGCAGATTCTGCACTGCACATTCGGTTCAACGCTCACGCACACGGAATTCGGCCCGGCGATTCGCTCCATTCTGCTGGCGCACCCGGATACCTATGCAGAAGTTCTTGCCGACCACTTCGGTCGACACCTGCGACCACTGAAAGCCGGATTCTGAGCGTTCAGCTTACGCACACCGGAACGGCATTCGTCCCGGAGACTGCCGTAAGCGGCATCCCGTGACGGGTCGAGCTGCTGTCAGCATTGGCCGGCAGCAGCAAACGGTTACGCGGTGATTGCCGGGTTGAGATCGACATCAGCCCGAACCGGAGGCGGGACCGGGGCTGCTCAGCGGCCGTGACGCGGTCTATTGCGGGATTGTGAACAGACCAACAGGCAAAGGCGGAGCACACAGAGAAGGGGCAGGGCAGAAGCATGCTGCAGTTGGCTGGTCGAAAGGCATTGATCACAGGAAGTACCCAGGGAATCGGGCTGGAGATTGCGGCCGCTCTGAGCCAGGCCGGGGCGGACGTCGTGCTGCATGGTCTGACGCGTGATGCGCGAGCTGAGGCAGCGATTGAACGTTGCGGAAAATCAGGTGTCCCCGCGCCGCTGGTGATCGGGAATCTGGCTGATCCGATGCCAGGCGGCCCCCTGGGCGTGGCCGAGGCAGCGGTAGGCTGTTGTCCGGCAATCGATACTCTGGTGTGCAATGCGGGCACGTTCATCGATGAACCGTTCCTCGAAATGCCATTTGAGGTTTTTGATCGGACGATGAAGCTGAATGTCTATTCCCAGTACGTGCTCGTTCAGTATTTTGCGAAACGCTGGATGGCTGAGGGAGTCCGAGGACGCATTCTCATGACAGGGTCGATCAATGGTCGGCTTTCCGAGCCGGTTCACGTGGCCTACGACACATCAAAAGGGGCGATTGATGCCATGGTGCGTTCCCTGTGTGTGTCACTCGCCCCGCATGGAATTCGAGTCAATGGCATGGCCCCCGGACTGTTCCGGACGCCTCTGACCGAACCTGCGTTGAAGGATGATCGCATTCGTCGCTGGATGGAACTTCACACTCCGAATGGTGTCGTTCCCGGAGCTGAAGTCTGCGGAGGCACGGCCGTCTTTCTGCTGAGCGACGCGGCGGAGCATATCCATGGCCAGATGCTGCTGGTGGATGGGGGCATGAGCGTCTGGCAGCAACCGGATCCACCCCCGGAATGGATGTCACGTTAGCCGCCTGCCAGCGGTCACCTCAGCTGCAGAGTGCTCGCAGCGCGGAAGGTTTTCGTGGATCCGCCTTGATGTTCGCTCAACCGATGATTTCGCGACGATGGCTGACGTAGTCCCAGACGACGTAGCGATCAAGATCCTTGCCGGCTGTGAAGAAAACTCGCCCGCCGGTACTTTCTGCCAGCCGATGAGCAAACTGGACATCTTCCTGAGATTGCGACCAGCTGGGCAGCAGAAAGATATTGATCGTGATGCCCTCACGGCGACAGAGCAGGCCTTCGCGCCGCGTGGCTTCTTCCGTCTTTGGATCCGGCGGATAAAGCATATACAGCAGGCTGCCTTCGAAATGCGCGGTTGGCAGACCGTCGGTGATCAGAATGACCTGGCGATTGGGAGAATCCTGCAGAGACAGAAACTGGCGTGCCAACTGCAGGCCGTGCTGAATGTTGGTGAAATGCGGAGGAATGTGGACCTCTGAAACATCTTCACGACTCATGTCGGCCCGCAACCGCACGACCGGACTGGTGATTGTGGGGATCTTCGGCATCAGGGAAATCAAGTCCCCTGGTGCAACCACCTTCGCAAAGGTATGCAGTTCTATGAACCGCAGAAAATCCCCAGGGAACTCGGACGTGATCAACCCGTTCAGCGCAAGGGCCATTCGTTTTACGTTGGTGTACTGCCCGTCGTAGCGCATCGAACCGCTCATGTCCATCAGCACGACAGTGGCACATTTGGGGTTGTTGCGGGTGGTATGGATCTCGATATCGCGCTGTTGCAGTCGCACCGGGCGTTCGTCGCCCTGTCGCAGCATTGCGTTGATCAAAGTCTGCGGGATGTCCATCTGCGACGGCGAATCACCAAACTCCCACGGCCGTGTCCTCTGAAGTTCGACTACTCCGTCGCCAGCCACGGGGCCCTGATGACGGCCGGACCGGGACGCTTTGAGGTCACTGAATATCCGCTGCAGCAGTCGCCCCTGAAACAACTTCCATGCTTTGGGCGACAGTTGGATCTGACCGTTCTTTCCGGTGAGTCCCTGTCCTTCCATCAGATTTTTCAGATGCTGCTGAATCTGCTCCTGAAACTGATTCAGACTGGCCATCGTCTCCGGATCGGCGAATTCGCTCAGCTCCTCGAGATCAATAATGGCCAGTTGCGCATTCTGCTGGGCATCCTCCAGTTGTTTCAGAAGCTCGTCGATCTTCTGCAGTTCGGCAAAGATCTCCAGAGCCTGCGGGACCTTCATGGAACGGGTGCCAGTGAACTCGTATCGGGACGCCAGCATTTCGACCTGGTACTTTTCTCCCATGGCCTCCATCAGACCGGTCAGGCGTCCGGCGAAATCCGGAGCGATACGTTCCGCTCGGTACCAGAGATTTTCCAGCTGATAGATCTGTTCCTGTTTGATGGCGTTCCAGAAGGGCTTGGAGAATTGCCCCGGGGGCCTTGCATCCTTCGCGGCATCTGCCACGCGACGTACCGCCTTGCGCCGCACATCCTGAGTTTCCCAGGTGCTTAGAATCTTCTGCTTCCGCTCCTCCAGCATGCGCTTCAGAGCTTCGAGGCTGGGCCCCAGCCCGGGAAACTGACCCGGATCAAGCCGGATTGCCTTTGCCAGCTCTTCTTCGGTCAGCTCACGCATCGAGCCCCATGTCAGCATGTGCTCAAACACGGGGGACACCAGATCTGGTGGCGGCGTCGAGGGGGCTGGAATTGCCTGAGGATCGTACTGCTGGTACGTGTGTACAATGCCTCCCCGGCGTTCGTCTCCTGTGTTCCGGCTGACATTCACAGCAGCATTTCCTTCCGCAGAGTTAACGTTCGGCATTGGGAACACACACTCACCGGGTGACAGTCAACGCCGGATCAGGCGGTCGAATCAGTCGGCAGGCACCAGTCGCGTCCCGGCCCAATTGTAGGCAGGATTTTGAAACCGAAACGGCAACTCCGGGAATTCGAAGGGGAAATCCGGGGAATTCCGAAATTCAGACGCGGTAGTCTTTCCGCCGGACCTCACTTTCATTTCAATTCCCGGGATAGTCAGGCCCCGGTGGCACTCGGACCGCGCGGGGCCATTACCGGAACGACCGTTAACAGCAATCGGATCCTGCTGAAAGCGGACGTCGACAGGGAACCAGCATGAGCATGAGTGTCCAGCCAGTTTTCTGCTCCTTTGAAAGCCGCCGCGCTGCAGAAATGTGTTCTCTGCTGGAACGGCATGGTGTGAAAGCGTTATCGGCACCCTCGATGCGTGAGCTGCCGATCGAGAACAATCCGGAAGCCGTCGCAGCAATCCGACGACTGCTGAATAACGAGTTCTCCATCGTTGTGCTGATGACCGGCGTCGGAACAGAGGCCCTGTTTGACGTCGCCCGTTCTCAGGATCTGTATGAACCACTGCTGCAGGCACTGACTCGCACATCGGTAGTGGTTCGCGGGCCCAAGCCAGCCACCGTCCTGTCAAAAGTCGGCTTACGTTATTCCTGTCGGGCTGCCGAACCCAATACCTGGCGCGAAGTCCTGACCGCCATGCAGGATTGCAAAATCGCTCTTGCAGGAAGTCAGATCGCGGTACAGGAATACGGCCTCCCCAACCTGCGATTCTATGCGGCACTGCAGGAATGGGGTGCTACGGTCACGCCGGTCCCCGTCTATCGCTGGGGACTCCCTGAGGATCCGGAACCTCTGAAGCAGGCAATTCGTGAAACAGCACAGGGGCGAGTGCAGACGTTGCTGTTCACCAGCGCCAACCAGGTCACCAACGTGCTGCAGGTTGCCAGTGAACTGAACCTTGAAGACGAGTTGCGTCGCGTGCTGCAACACGATGTCATGGTCGCATCGATTGGCCCCACCTGCACAGAAGCACTCGCCGACCAGGGATTTCCAGTGCATGTCGAGGCCAGCCCGCCCAAAATGGGACAACTGGTCAAAGCCGCAGTGGCGGCGTGGCAATCACGAACCACGCAGACGCACTGACCTGCCATAAGGGTGCGGGCTGTCCCTCCGATGGAACGTGAAGACCTTGCGCCGAAAATCCCCGCTGATCACACATGGTGTTTCCTGATCAGCAGCCATGTTAGAAGTGCGGACAGCCGTCGTGATGAACGGGCTCGTTACTGTTCGACCTGGTGTCGCTTTGCCGCCCATCAGCACTTCAGGATTTCGGGCCACTCGGCGTCCCGCCTCCAGCTCGCCCCCTCAGCACGCGTAGCAGCACTCCACCACGTCACTCGGACAGCGTGCCTTTGGAACTGGGAATTCCGGGCTGACGAGGATCAATGGAAACAGCCATCCGCAGCGATCGGGCCAGAGACTTGAAAATGGCTTCAGAGATATGGTGGCTGTTGGAACCGTGATGCAGAATCACGTGCAGGTTCATCAGGGCGTTGGAAGCCACTGCCGTCCAGAATTCCTGAACCAGTTGTGTATCAAACTCCCCGATCTTCTCCGTCGGGAACGCGGCCTTCCAGACCACGGCCATGCGGCCACTGAGATCCACAGCGGTGGTGACCAGCGTCTCTTCCATGGGCAGAGTAAAGTGTCCGTACCGCTGAATGCCGCGTTTGTCTCCCACGGCCTGCGCCAGACACCGCCCGAGGCAGATTCCCGTGTCTTCGACGGTGTGATGATGATCCACGTGCAGATCGCC
>JBDKIW010000469.1:0-6801 GCA_039796955.1 Planctomycetota bacterium | reverse complement strand
GCTCCGTGGTTTGGCTTGAGAATTTGGCCGTTTTCACAACTCGGGCGGTGCTCAGTGGGAAGTTTCGGGCGGTCTGCTATTCTTCCGGATGGAAAAAAGAGACCAGCGGCATTCTGCGGGGAACAAATGGCACCGTCTCAGGCCCCGATCAGGGAAATGCCCGGGAACACGACGTGAGCCTCGGGATTTCAGGTCGGTCACAAGTGGGCGTGCTGTCAGTTCCTGGAAGTCGTAGTGACCCGGCTCACCCTGGGCGGTCTGGTGTTTGTGAAATATCGATTTCAAGACTTGTTAAGTCCTAACTTCTATGTCTGCACTATCGCAGTTTTTTCTGAATCCGGCATTTTTTCTGCCGGGGACTGCGCTGGTGTTGCTGCCGATTCTGATTCATATCCTCAGTCGACTCCGCTACCGTCGAGTCCGGTTTGCGGCCATGGAGTTCCTGCTGGAGAGTGAGGAGCTGAATCGCCGCCGGCTGATTCTTGAGCAACTGCTCCAGCTTCTGCTGAGAATCCTCGCCGTGCTGTTGATCGTCCTGTTGATTTCCCGGTTGCTGATTGACCCGGGACGCCTGTTGATGCTGCGTGGAGCAAGTGCTCATCATGTCGTACTGCTGGACGATTCGTTGTCCATGAAAGATCGTGACGGCGATGATGCGGTCTTTCAGAAGGCTCTGACAACGCTGGAAACCATGCTCGTTGAAGGCAGTCGTCAGGCCGGGGCTGCTCGAGTGACCATTTTGCCCATGACCAACCCCGGACGACCGATCGTCTCGGACCGCATTCTGGACGGTGCCTTCGTTCAGGAGTTTGTTCCCCGGCTGCGCAACCTGCCTTGCTCATTCCGTGCTGCGACTCCGATCGCCGGGCTGACGGCTGCGAAAGACATACTGGCTGCTGACGGCAGTGTCTCACCACAGGTTCATGTGCTGACGGATTTTCGGGCTTCGGACTGGAACAACCGCCCTGAAGTGACTTCTGCCCTGGAAGCGTTGCGAACAATTGGCGCAGGAATCGACCTGATCCGAGTCAACGATGACTCGCGTCCGAATGTGGGAATTGTGCAGCTGACCTCAGAAACCCTCGCAACCGCTCAGGGTGTTCCATGGCGAATGACTCTGCGGGTCAGGAATTACGGCCAGTCGAGGGTCAGCGGCCTGCGGGGCACCGTTTATCTGGATGGTTCTTCTCTGCCTGGCAAGGTGCTGATCCCGGACATTGAACCCGGCAGCGAACTGGATGTCTCCCACGATCTGACGCTGGAGACAGAAGGACGGCATCAGGTGGAAGTGCGGCTTGAGGATGATGCGCTGCGGGAGGACAACCGTCGAATTCTGGTGCTTGAAGTGACCGAGCGACGGTCTGTGCTGATTCTGGACGATGACGGTCGTCAGGAGGACGCTGGATTCGTCGCGGCCGCATTGAGTGCGGATCCGGCACTGACGGGGCTGACCGCCGACATTCGTGCGTCACAATCGCTGACTGCGGACGAACTGAATAAGTATGACTGTGTCTACCTGCTGAACATCCGTGACCTGCCTGCCGATGTGGTGCTGCTGCTGGTCGAGTACGTGCGTGGCGGAGGCGGGATTGCATGGTTCCCGGGCGACCAGGCGAGCGTTCCGTGGTACTCAGAGACCCTGCGTGCTCCGGAAACGCGGCTCTTTCCGGTTCCCCTTGGAACGATCCGTCAGGCGGCACCTGAAGTGGCTTCCGAATCCACCGACGCGATGCCGTTTGCGAATACTGTTTTCGAGCAGCATCCGATCTTTCTGGTGTACAACGCCCCCGACAGCCCGTTTCCGGACACAGTACAGATAGCACGCTGGTTTCAGGTGGCCGGAGACTGGAATCCCAACGACGCAGAACGTGCCGATGGAGTTCGGACACTGATGCGACTGAGCACTGGCGAACCCGTAGCATTCGAACATACGCTGGGTAAGGGCCGGATTCTGACTTTTCTGGTCGGTGCAGGCCGTCAGTGGAGCAACTGGCCAGTCGCTCCTGCTGCCCCCGGGTACGTTGTGATGCATCTGCTGCTGCATCAGTACCTGCAGAAAGCCGTCGATGGCATCGAACTGCGGGAACTCACAGAACCTCTGCGACTGCAATGGCCTGCCACACAGTACACGGATACGGTTGAAGTTTACCTGCCGGATGCAGGCCCGGGAGAGGAGCCTGTCGCCGACACGTTTGCCCGACTACAGGCATCACCAATTGCCTCAGGCCGCGCGACGCCGGGGAAGTCGAAGGCGACACAGGATCCTCCCGAGACTCCCAACTCGCCCGGTAATACCACCGCTGAGGTGCAGCTGGGTGTGACGGTTCAACAGGCCGAGCGTCCTGGTGTGTATCGCATCCGGCGATTTCGCTCTGAAGGAGCCGTTGCCGACCTTTCCATCGCGATGAATGTTCCGGTGACCGAGAGTGCACTGACTCTGGCTGCTGCTGAACCGTTCGCACAATCTCCGGAATTGTCTCATGTCCGAATTCTGACGGCTGATGCGGCGACGGCGCTGGGAGGCGCCAGCGCAGGTCGTGAGTTACGCTGGGTCCTGCTGGGCCTGTTAGTTGTGGTCCTGATTGCTGAGCAACTGATTTCCCTGCGGCTGAGTTTTCATCCGGAGGTGATCCGATGAGTTTTTTGCAGCAATCGCCGGAACCGACTGGCGAAACTTCCGCAGCGAAGACTCAGGCGTCGGAGGCTCGTCCCGCAACAGAAGTGGGGGGCCCATCCACAACAGCAGTGTCCGAAATCGCTCAGGCGGCCAACTTTGAAACTCAGACGTTTCAGACCACAGAACTGGACCTGCCCGAATCCACATGGTCCATTCTGCTGCTGTTCGCCGGACTGGTTGCTTTATTTGGGATCACAATCAGAACGTCGCTGCGGGATTCACGGTTTCTGAAACGCCCGGCCAGGATCGTGCTGCTGGTACCGCGACTGCTGCTTCTGCTGTGCGTACTGCTCATCCTGCTCAACCCCCAGCGACGTACTCAGCTTAGCCGCATCGAGAAATCTCGAATCGGGATCGTTGTGGACACATCGTTGTCGATGCAGTGGCCGGCAGCAGATTCCGCAGCGTCCCCGAAGACGGGAACCACCGCCGGGGCTTCGACCGCAGCACCACCAGCCAGCGAAGAGAACCGTACACAGGCGGTGATTCGCAGCCTTGTGGAATCCGGACTGCTTTCAGAGCTCAGCCAGACACATGTGGTGACGCTGTACACATTCGACAATGGACTGGCGGGGCCGTGGGCTGTTGTGAGTAACGAGAACGTACGATTTGTACAGCCCGAAGCCACCTCGGCGACCGCTGAGCCGGAACAAGGCGCTTCCGACAACGCCGGCAGATCCGCCACGGTGACACTGGACACCAGCGCCAGCCCTGACGCTGCAGCCCTTCCGGATTCAGCCACACTGAACCGCTGGCGTGAGCTTCTGCAGCCGCGTGGATCCGAGACGCGGCTGGGAGAATCCATTTATCAGATGATTGGTCAACTTTCCGGTCGGACTCTGGCCGGCGTGGTGGTGCTGTCGGACGGTGGCAGCAACGCGGGGCTTGAGATTGAACCTGCCAGGACTCGTGCAGAGCGTTCCGGGACAAAACTGATCAGTGTGGGTGTTGGCAGCCTGAAACCCAGGATGAACCTCTGGATTGCGGGAATGCAGTCCCCCACGGATGTTCATCAGGGAGATCCGTTCGATATCAACGTCATGATTCAGGGCACGAGTCTGCAGGGACAGGCGGCAACGGTGCGTTTGTTTCAGCAGAGTTCCGAGGGTGACGGAACCGATCGGCGTCAGATTGCCGAGCAGACCGTGACGCCTGAAAATGAAGCCTTACCCACATCAATCCGATTCACACAGACGCTTGCAGTCCCTGGAAAGTACGAATTTGTCGCTCGTGTCGAGGCGGCTGGCGGTGCCGTGGAAATGACTCTGGAAGACAACGAGCGTCGGAGGACGGTGGAAGTCACCGATCGAAAAATGCGGGTGCTGGTGATTTCCAGCGGTCCGATGCGGGACTACCAATTCGTACGCAATACGCTTTTTCGACACAGTGGCGTGGAATCGGATGTCTGGCTTCAGTCTGTTACCGATGAAAACGCAGGAATGGTGTCGCAGGAATCTCGCCGACTGTTGACGGGATTCCCCGCAACGGAAGCCGAACTGTTTGAATACGATGTCGTTGTGGCATTCGACCCGGACTGGAGTCGTCTTTCTCCTGCTCAGCAGACTTTTCTGAACCGCTGGGTCTCGGAGCATTCCGGCGGATTGGTGATTGTAGCGGGGGAGATCTTTACCCCGAGGCTGGCAGAGAACGCAGACGCCCTGCGCGAGATCAGCGTGCTCTATCCAGTGCTGCTCAATCGGCTGGCTCCGGCAGTGCAGTTATCTCAGGGGGCCGAGGAACCATGGCCTGTTCTGCCCACGCCGGAAGGTCGGGTGACAGAGTTCCTGAAGATTGCAGAAGAATCCGGTAATACGAGTGTGGACCTCTGGAAAAAATTCAAGGGGATTTACCGATCCTATCCCATCCGGGGACTCCGTGATGGAGCGGTTGTGCTGTTGCAGTATGACAATCCGCGGGCGCGCACGGACATTGGTATCCCGCCGTTTCTTGTCAGTCAGTTTTACGGTGCCGGTCGGACCATGTTTCTGGGGTCTGCAGAAACGTGGCGGTTGCGAGAAATCTCTCCACAGGGACACCAGAGATTCTGGACCAGTCTGATTCGGGAAGCCGGACAGGGACGGCGCAGTCGCGGGACGGCTCGCGGAATGCTGTTGCTGGACCGTTCTGAGGTCAACCCGGGTCAGGCAGTGACAATTCGCGCCCAGTTGTACAATTCGCAACTGCAACCGCTGGCCGCTCAGGAGGTTTCCGTCACGATCCTTGACCCGGAGGGACAACCGGTTGCCGTTCCGGACCGCCTCAACTCTGACGGCCGTGGTGCTGGACAATTCAGTGTCAGTTTTCGCCCCACGCGACCGGGAACCTATCGAATCTCAGTTCCAGTCCCGGAATCCCCGGATGTGCTCCAGTCTGTTCTGGAAGTCGTGCTGCCCTCCCTTGAATCTCTCAATCCCGTACAGAGTGTGGAAGTACTTACCAACCTGACGAAGGACACGCGCGGACAGTACCTGCCGCTTGCTGAGATCGGCAAACTGCCCTCCCTGCTGAACGACGAAAGCCAGCCAGTCGTCGTGGACGAACAGCTTCGCACACTCTGGGACCGACAATGGCTGATGTACCTGAGTGTTGGCCTGCTGGCCTTTGAATGGATCATGCGTCGTCTGTGGCGTCTGTCCTGAACACAAAAAGGGGTCAGGACTCTTTTTTATGAGACCTGACCCCTTTTTTGTCTCAGAAGTCGGTCCCGGAAAGCAGTCCTTCCGAACCTCCCAATGGGCGAGGACGGGCACCGGAATGAGTCAGCAGTGCGACATACGTTGACACATCAATGTGCTCATTCAGTGGACGTGCCGAGCCATCGCAGAAGACCACATTCACAATTCCCGGGTGTCGACTGTTGGGAAACGGGGCCTGGCCGTCCACGGCGTTACGAGTCTGATTGATCAGAGGCGACCCCTTCGAAGCATCGGGATTCATCGCAATCTCGGGGACATAAGACACGCGGGATACGTCACATGGAAAGACGAATCCACAACTGAGGACGGAAGGATCGGCCCACGATCTGGCGGAGTAGAAAGGACTAACGCTCGCTCCTCCACGATTGTTTTCGGATATCATGATGACGTTGGCACTGCCATCATAGAGGCTGCGAAGGTCGGTACCACGAGGTCCCTGAATCGGTGGCACCGGCGGCATGAAACTCTCCAGTTCATCCAGTTCAATGCGCGGCTCAAACAGATTCAGCTCGGCGGTGATGGCAATCGTCGTCGGTGTCAATCGAGTGACGCCACCCCACGCAAAGGGCTCACTGACAGACCCATGCGGTAATTCCTGATGGGCGCGGGGAGCGAATTCGGGAACCAGAAATCCCGAATCACCAACTCCGCAATTGACGACATAGGACAATCCTCCGTTCTGATCCTGAGCGGTTTCATCGGAGGGACAGGTCAGCAGAGGCAGGTTCAGTGCCGACAACGTTGTGTTCCGTGAACTAACTCCTGAAAACTCCTGGGCTTTATCCCAGCGGTCAGCAACAGCGGATTGATCAAAATACGGCAGCAGCTCCACCACCCAGCTGTAGGCTGGAATCAATCCGTCTCGCAGGAGGTTGCCGTTGGTGTCAGTGCCGTGATACGTGCCATACGCCGGTGCTCGCCCCCGATGTGTTTCGCTGTAGGCGAGGCAGGAGAGTCCGAGGTTGCGCAGACTGTTCAGACACTGTGTTCGCCGAGCCGCTTCACGGGCTGCCTGGATGGATGGCAGTAATAGTGACATGAGTGTGGCAATGATCGAGATCACCACCAGCAGTTCAATCAAGGTGAATCCGGCCCGATTTCGGCCTTGCGGCCCTCTGACAACTGATCTGCGTGACATCGCGGACTCCCACAGGACAAAGGTAGAGAAGTGAGAACAGATATGGGTCTGGTGAATACGCATCCGTGTCGGAATGGCTGCAGCCCCGGATCGGTGGCCATAGAGAACACCGACACCGAGAACACCGTCTGCTGCGCACTTGTTCCGGCAGGCGCAGCGGGATACGGAGTCCAGGGCCCGCTTCCGCCCCCTGATTCGCTGTTTTCTGAATGTCCGGGTCGGACAGACCGAACGAGTTCCGTGTGTTGCGGCTGGGAGCATCAAAAACGAACGCGAGACTTGGCAGAAAT
>JBDKIW010000468.1:0-5679 GCA_039796955.1 Planctomycetota bacterium | reverse complement strand
AGCCGAAACAGCCATGAGAACCATCGCCCGCGATAGGGTGGCACAAACTGATAGGGTTCGTCCACCACAACTCTGTGCATGCTGTTTCAGCCTTGTATCGATGCGGATCGGCAACGTCCGGGTACCAGGGAAGGATCAGCGAGTTTCCGAAGCGGATTCGCGGCATTGCGGGACTTGTTCAGCAGGTGTCGCCCGCCGGACTGGTTTGTCCACGGGCCCATCTGACCGCGCAGTATCGTCTGAGACGGAAATCCTGAGAAGACCGAGTCTGAACAGAGGGAAACTGCGGAAAAAACGGACATTTGAGCCAAAATCGGCAAAAACCGAGCCATTCCCGAGCTCCTGCCACGCGGGCTATGGAGCGATCGCAGGACAGAAAATCGCGGAAATCGGTGTTCCTGCAGAAAGATGCCGCCTGGTATCCGCTCCGAAGGCTGTTTTCAGAGTGCCTGAGGTTGTTCGTGATACTCCCGGATCTGCAGATGCCCCGAGTCTGTCACGTGCGTCTGAATCGCCCCGGACAAACCAGTGAACAGCACTCTGGATTCCGGATAGGCGGCTTGCAGCGCCTTGCGATGACGGTCGTCTTTGGCACTGACAATCAGGTGAGCCGGGGTTGTAACCTGACCAAGGGCCCGAGGATTGGCGGCCGGGCTGCCGTGATGAGGACTGACGAGGACGCTGCAGCCTGCGAGGGACTGCAGCAGATCCTGCTGACCAACGCCTTCCAGGTCACCCGGCAGGCACAGACGGTGACCACGGTATTCCAGCACGGCGACCAGGCTGCAGGCGTTGTCGCTGGAGGCCTGCAGTTGCTGAACGGCCGCATCACTCTGCAGAAACTGGACCCGCAGGGCGTCTGTTCGCAGGCTGTCTCCGTGTTCCAGCAGGCTCGTCGGAACTTCGAGGTGCTGCAGCGCGGCAGTCAGTCCCGCGACTTCCGGAGAGGCCGACTGCAGGAACTGGCGTGTGGTCAGCACCTGCCCCACTGGCATTTTTTCCAGCAGCCCTCGGACTGCGTTGTAGTGATCGGCATCAGCGTGAGACAGGACTACGGTGTCAACCATGCGCTGTCCGCGGCTCCAGAGATATCCCGCAATCACATCCGCCGCGCCGTCTCCACGGTTCATCGCGCCCGCATCAAACAACAGCACGCGATTGTCGACTTCCACAACAATGGCATTGCCGTGTCCGACACTGAGAACCGTGCAGGTCAAACCCTCGGTCGTCGGACGCTCACAGACTCGATAAAACTGCACGATCGCAAACAGGATCAGGGCCGCGCGAAATCCCTGGCGCCATACCGGTCGTACCGTCAGAACAGCTCCCGCCAGCAGACCGTACCAGACGGGAAGAAACCAGGCGGGCAGATCCGGGATCATCACAAATCCGGTACGAACATCGGCGGAATATCGCACTGCAAGATTGAGCAGTGACAGCAGTCCCTGAAAGGGAGCCCCTGCCAGCAGTCCGAGTATCGGAAGCAGATTGCCGATTGCCACAAACACATATCCAACAATCAGCGTCAGAGTGGTCAGCGGAATCAGCAGCAGGTTGACGACCATCCCGGTGACCGACACCAGGTGAAACTGGGTGGCGATCAGCGGGGCGGACAGGACGGTCACGGCCAGCATCTGCTGATAACTGCGCAGGACTGAATGCCCCAGTTGACGCGAACGATCCCGCAGTCGGTCCCTCCATGTAACAACATCCGCAGGGACTTCGGAATCGGTGGGTGCAGGATCGCGCGATGCAACCCACCCGAGGGCTCCAACTGCCAGAAACGAGAGCCATGCTCCCATGTCAAAAACAATGGCGGGATCAAACAACACCAGGATCATCACGGTTAACCCGATCAGTGTGCCCATGCGAAAGTCGCGGTAAAGCAACTGGCCGACAACATTCAGCACGATAAACAGGGCCGCCCGCAGCACCGATGGTCGCAGATCCGTCAGAAATGCATAAAGCACACAGACCAGGGCGGCCAGGATCAGAGCTCGAGTCCGTGGAACCAGCAGACAATGAAACACCCGGACGATGAACACATACAGAATGCCCACATGCAGGCCCGAAATTGCCAGCAGATGCATGGTACCACTGAAGACAAAATCCCGTTCGATTTCAGGATTCATGTGGCCCCGGTTTCCCAGCAGCAGGGCTTCGGCTGTCGCGCGATTGGCGGGAGACAGATGGGATTCCAGCAACGCTACGGTATTCTGCCGAAACGCGGTCAGCAGCCCGCGAGCGGACCACAATCCGCTGGACTGCAGGGTCTGAATGGCCGCCGGATGCCGCAGAAACAGCATCGCGGAAATCCCGCTGCGGCGAAGATATCGGGCGAAATCGAATTCGCCGGGATTCATCGGGCCCGCTGCCAGATCCAGTCGACCGATCAGTTCGACGGTATCACCCCAGCGCAGCAGGGAAACCGCGTCGCCATCCACGGAGACCCGGCAGAGTCCGCGCACCGGCAGAATCTGATCCTGAACGCGGAGCGACTGTGCCTGCACCAGAAACAATGTCCGTAACTCCTGCGCACTGTGGCTGGCAGTGAAGCGAGCATCCAGCGCCGGAATGCAGGCGGTGGTTCCAGTCAGCCTGACGGAGATATCAGACAGCCCCGGTTGCTCCCGCAGCAGCACACCGATGTCCCGGCCATCTTCGGCAGCATTGCGAACGGTCCACAGCAGACCTCCAGTCAGCAGCACTGACATGTACAGGATCAGTCTGCTGACCTGCGGTATTCGGTCGCGAAGCCACCAGGCGAGCAGCAGGCAGGAGAAGACGGCGGGAAACGTCAGAACGGCCGTCCACTGCAACGCCTCAGCCGCACGAATGCCGGCGACAAGAATCAGCGAAAGCCAGAGTGAAATCGGCAGGGTTGGCAGGCCCCGCGCGACCCCGGCAGCAGTCTCTGGAATGGCTCCGTCAGTGTTCAACGCAGATGGTCTCTTCGGCTTCGATCCAGAATGGGCTGCAGCTCCTCAACGAAATCATGCACATCCTGAAATTCTCGATACACCGAGGCAAACCGGACAAATGCGACCTTGTCAAGTTCTCTGAGAGCAAGGAAGACCAGTTCGCCAATTCGGCGTGAAGGCACTTCGCGTTCGCCGTCTTCGTAAATCGCCGCTTCAACATTTCCGACCAGTTGATCAATCTGTTCAGGGCTGACGGGGCGTTTGTAACAGGCCTTTTCGACACCGGAACGGATTTTTTCACGATCAAACGGAACTCGCGTGCCGTCCTTCTTGATGACTCGAATCGGCGATTCCTCGATACGCTCGTACGTTGTGAAACGACGTTCACAGCTGAGACACTCACGGCGCCGACGGATGGAGAAATCCTGGCTGGTGCGGGAATCGATGACTTTGGTTTCATCGTGTTTACAGATCGGACAACGCACGGATGCATTCCCTGTGGTGGCGATTGTTCCGGGAAAGACGGCCCGTGCTGTTCGAAGTCGGCCAGACGTCGATCCCCATGAACCTTCCGGACGTGACCTGAAACGTTCTGCCGCGACAGGGATTACCCGCTCAGCAGTCTCACGCACGTCCTTCGATATGTTATGTCGACACGTACCGCGTTATGCAAGGGCTGAGTTCTGATTCTGCGGAGGGAATGGGAAGGTCTCCCCGCGCTGCTGTGCGGGATCGCACCATTTCATGGCGTCGTGGCGATCACAGCATGTTGCATTTTGGCATCCTTTCCGGATTCCTGATGCGATTCGCCCGGAAAAATGGACCTGACCCCTTTTTGGCTTCCGGACAAGTGACTTGTCGGCGCGACTGTTGGTGTCGATAATCCGGAATTGGCTGGTGTCGTGACGCCAGCGTTTTCCGGCAGACGTGCGATCCTCGTGTGTGCAGGTCGTTCGCGGTCTGTGGTTGACAGTCTTTCTGTTTCAGAGGCGAGTATTCATGAAACTATGGACCCTGTTGTTTTCAGGAGTGGTGGTGATGACGTCGGTGGTGTCCGCAGCAGACCCGAAGCAGGAAGCCTTCGGGAAGACCAAAGACGGCGTTCCCGTCGAAATCTACACGATCGGTAACAGCAGTGGCTTCTCCGCGCGTGTGATGACACGCGGTGCAACACTGGTGAATCTGCATGTTCCCGACAAGGACGGCAAACTGGCTGACGTGCTGCTGGGCTTTGACGACGTGTCCGGCTATGAATCTGAAGGCAATCAGTACTTCGGCTGCACCACCGGGCGAGTCTGCAATCGTATTGCCAAAGGCCGGTTCACTCTGGATGGCCAGGAATACACACTGGCAATCAATAACGAGCCCAACCATCTGCATGGGGGGCTGGATAAGGCGCTGGACAAGCTGGTCTGGAAGGCTGAGCCATTTTCCAGTGACAAAGCGCAGGGCGTCAAATTCAGCTGCACCAGCCCTGATGGTGATGAAGGCTATCCGGGGACTCTGGAAGTTTCCGTAACGTACACCATTCCGGCCGATCGCAATGCCATCACGATTGCCTACTCCGCCAAAACAGACAAGGCGACACCGGTCAATCTGACGAACCATGCCTATTTCAATCTGAGCGGGGAAGGCAGCGCAACTGTGCTCGATCACATGCTCAGACTGAACGCAGATCAGTACACTCCGACGGATGACACGCTGATCCCGACGGGAAAGATTGAAACTGTCGAAGGCACGGATCTGGATTTCCGCGAACGCACTCGAATTGGTGATCGGATTGAATCCATCGGTAAGACGGCTGCGATTGGCTATGACCACAACTACGTGCTGAATCCGCGTGCAGAAGGTGCCGAGATGACTCTGGCGGCTGTACTGGTGGATCCGAAGTCAAAGCGTCGGATGCGCGTCATGACCACGGAACCCGGGATTCAGTTCTACTCCGGGAACTTCCTGAAGGGGCAGGCTGGCAAAGGCGGCAAGACCTATGCTCACCGCAGTGCACTCTGCCTCGAAACGCAGCACTATCCGGATTCCGTAAATCATCCTGAGTTTCCGTCGACGATTCTGAAGCCGGGTGCGAAGTTTGAATCGAAGACGAGCTATCAGTTTGACATTGATCAGCCGGTGTCGGCTGTGCAGCAGAAGAAGAAGTAGGTACAGATCCGGCCATCCCACCCGGGAACAACCTGTTTTCCGGGTGGGCGGTGGGCGGATGTCGTTTTCTACAGTGTCTGGTGAATTCGCCGGGAACTTTCCCGAATTTGCTGCGAACGAACTCTGTTGTCTGGTAGTCTGTGACTTAGTTCCCCACCCTGCCTTTTTCACAGAGTTCCCGGTTTATGTGGCCGCAAAGTGAGAAAACCCAGGACCTGCTGAATGAGGTCGCTGATGGAGATCGTTCGGCTGTCAACCGACTGATGGATCGGCACCGCGATGCGGTGCGACGGATGGTTCAGATGCGTCTGGATCAGGCAGTGGCGCGTCGTGTGGATGCCAGCGATGTCGTACAGGATGTGCTGCTCGAAGCTTCGCAGCGTCTGACGGACTATCTGCAGCATCCGGCCATGCCATTTCATCTCTGGTTACGACAACTGGCCAAAGACCGGATCATCGACATGCACCGGCGGCATCGCGCTGCCAAACGCCGGTCCGTGGATCGGGAGCAGAATTTTTCCGGACTGGGCAATGACGATCAGTCAGCAGCCGATATGGCGGCGTTGTTGCGGGACGCAGAGCTGACGCCGGCCGCAGCAGC
>JBDKIW010000467.1:0-18018 GCA_039796955.1 Planctomycetota bacterium | reverse complement strand
CCGGCGAATTGAAACCGATTCTGGAGCGATTGGACTGCACTGTTGAATCGTGGCTGGATCTGGTTCGCAACTTCCGCAAACGCTTCCGTACGGAAGCCGGACGCCCGAATTCGCTGGCTGGAGTAAGCGCCCTGCGCAGGGCGTGCCGAACTGGTGATTGGCAGGTGTAGTTTCTACCTCGCGATACACGCCCGGCGGATTGATGCCGAGCCAGGGGCAATGAGCTGGGTGCCAGTTGTGCGTATACGGGCTCTCGCAAATCGGCCTTGGCATCAGCCGCGCAGAGACCACGTTCCTTCCTGTTCGTGCCTGCCTTTTGCCGGCAGACCTATTCGGCGATGAACGCGGCAGCCGTCAGTTTGCGGTTCAGGCGATGTTTGAAATTGGCATTTGGCACGATCGCAAAGTCGTTTACTGAGTCATTGCAGGTGCATGGCACCGTGTTTTGCATGGCACCGTGTTTTGGGCACCGTGTTTTAAGGTGCATGGCACCTGAGGGGGGGGGCGAAAAAAAAGGCGACTCCTGAGGGGAGTCGCCGGATGAATGGATCCGGATTGGATCAGGCTTTCAAAGAGCGGCGACGTCGGGCGTACCAAATCGCTGAGGCGACGCAACCTGCCAGAATTCCGACGGAGGGTTCAGGGACGGGTGCGATTGCGGTGACCTTCTGGAAGGCTGTTCTGTTGATCTCAGCGCCATCTGTGGCCCGAACTGCAACTTCCAGGAAAAATCCAGTTGGCACGCTCAATGTAGGAATTGTGAGTGTTAGTGTCAAAAACTGGACATTTTGGTCTGTGAGTGTGCTGTTAAGACCCACATAACTATTCTCAATCAAGGTGCCACTGGCGGTCGTAGCGAGGAACTGAAGATCTCCCAAGGCGGTGGTTGCGCTGTTAATCGCAACACCAGTGATGTCGAAGGCGCCGGGGTTTGATGTCGCACCGCCCCATCGCATCACGACTCTTGCCTGATTGTAGGCTACTCCGGGAGACAAAAAACCCGCGGGAAAGCTGGTGAAGGTGAAGGTGGACGGTGAAGACGGATCGAAAGTTCCGCCGGTGCTGGAGTTGTAGCTCAGGACTCCGGCCGAGGCCGCATTCTGCAAAGCCAAAATGGCAAGGCCGGTCGCAAGACAGAGTGCTCGAAAACTACGGGGATTACACATGGATTTCATTAAAACACCTTTCTGGATGAACTGCAGACACTTTCGATCCATCGTTTAAGAACGGGATTGTGCAGGGGCAATCTTCGAAAACATCTCGTATCGGGCATGCCATGTTCGGCATGGTAAACCCGTCCCATGGGTGTTGCGCCTGAACAGTAAGACTTAAACTCGGGAAGGCTAACGCACCTTGCCCTCTTTTCCCTCGATACTCTCAAAAATTTTTCTGAAAAAACAAAAAAGTTTCAGTCGCTTAGTGGATACCCCTATGAGGCCTATTGTCGTCACAATCCTGATGATCTGCTTATCTGGAAGAATTGGTCCGCGTGATGCAAACTGACTGGGGGGAATCCCCAGGAAATGCAGCCATGGGCGGAGTCTTGCCGACTCTTTCCACAGGGAGGTAAAGTATTTAGAGGTCTGCTTATCGTTAATTAGTTGTGGTGTATTGATCGTCCGTGACTTCGCATTGAGATGCCTCGTGGCGACTGATGTCAGATTGTCGCTATCCCGTCGCCGGGCAAGTATCCTGGGCACGCAGGGGCGGTCTCGTGACGGTGTTATGTATTCCGCAGAATTGTTGTTCCTGCGGCTGTAAGTTCCATTTTTCATGAGCGTGGCGGCTTGTGACTAAACGATCGGCAGTCTTCCACCGTCATGAGCACCAGTCGGCTTGCCCGATTCGCTGACTCAGCACCGTTCGTGGAGTGTTGATCGAGTCAGTTGGTCGCGTCTGCATTTCCCGAAAAGCCTGGATGCCGAGGGAAGCGAGGTTGGCGACAAGGGCGAGCCGGTCGGCCATTCCGACCTCAGCGCGGAGGCGACAGGGCTATTTTTGGCTGAAAAACGGCTGTGGGACGACTGAGTTTTAACGCTCGGACGAACGCTGGGGAGCACTTTGAGTCTGTTTGCTGCGGATTGCTGTCGCGGCCGCATGATCGCCGAGGGCTGTGTAAACGGCTGGCAGTAGTCGCAACGCATCCGGGTGTTCCGGCTGCATCTTCAGTACGTTTTCCAGATCTGCACGAGCAGTTTCCCATTGCTCGAGGGCCATAGCGACCTCTCCCCGACTGGCCAGCAGGTCCGGGTTCTGAGGATTGAGACGGAGTGCAGAGTTGATGAGAGTCATTGCCTCCGGATAGCGGGCCTGCGTACGGGACCGAACGATGGCGATTGCGAGATTGTTGAGGGCAGCAACTGAGTTGACTCTGGTTGTCCTGACGGTTGCGTCCAGCCAGTATAGTGAGTCTTCCCACGCCTCCTCGTAAAGTCCCATCGTCCCCAGAATCAGCAGCACTTGTTCCGGGTCTCCCAGCTCGGCTCTCAGCTCGAGCAGCCAATTTTCAATTTTTGGTCTCACGGGGCGTGCGAATTTTCTGAGGCGATATAGTCGTCGGGCAGCGGCGCTCTGAGTGGCAGTTTGCCGGAGTGCCGTTTTCAACAGAGTCAGTATTTCCGGGGTGACGATGGTGGTCGCCGGCTGCCAAACGCGTGAGGCGTCTGCGAGATCCCCCGGATAGTTCGTCATCTGATCAAACTGCATCAATGCCACGAATGCTTCCAGTTCCGCATCCAGCGCAGTGCCTGCGGCAGCTGGAATGGCGGTCAGGGCCTGTTTGGAAGCCCCGGCCACTGCCCAGAAAAGAGCGGCTTGACGTTTGAGTGAGGCGGTTGCGAGAGAGCCAAGTCCGGCGACCGCCGTTTTGGCTACCGTCGCGGCGTCATCCGTTTTGCCTGATCGTCGTAAGGCATGTATGAGCGCCAGATACGTGGCCGGCGACAACGAATCAGCTTTACTGAGCGACGCAGCACCTGCTTCGTATTTGTCCGCCAGAACAAGTGCCATACCCTGTCCACAGGAAGCGACGTCATCCTTGCGCTCCCGTTTGAGCCAGTGATCGAGAACCTGCTGAACAACCCGCCGATTGAATTCAGCACCATCCGCAACTTTCATCACAACTGCTAATGACAGCGGATCGAGTGAGTCCGGAGCGAGGAGCATTGCCGTTTCCACATCATCGATCATGGTCTGCATGCGAAGAAATGCGGACTGGCTTGTCAGGCCGACTCGAGCCAGGCGTACTTCTGCCTCCAGGCGCTTCAGCTGATCACTGTCCGCGGTTGCACGAAGCTCTGCAATCTTCAGAAGGGCTTCAGAATGCTGTCCCATGAGCACCTGAAACTGCACCAATTCGGTCAGTGCATCCGGGTTTCCGGGGGTCTCACCGAACTTCTGCAGCAAGTGCTGCAAGTGCATTTCGAAACGCCTGCGTTCCTGCATAGGACGGCCGGAGGCCTGATAAAAGCTCAGCAGTTGCCGGTTCAATCCGGAATCTGCATCAGCGGCTTTCATAAAGCTGCGTTCCGCGAGGGCGGGCTCCCCAAGACTCAGATAAGCCTCGGCCAACAGAGTCAGGGCTTCAGAATTCGTCGGCTCTGATTCCACAACCTTCCGCAATTGATCAACACGTTCAGCAGGAGTCAGAGCGTGTAGTGGGTCTGCCTCTAAAGAATTGCGAACGAACCAGAGACGAGCAGACGGGTAAGACATTTCCCCGTCTGCGATCAGAGGCTGAAGTTGTCGCCAGCAGGCTTCGCGTTGCCCGGTTGCCCAGAGTTGCTGGATCAGCCGGAGGTGCAGAGACGCGAATTGCGGCTGCAGGCTGATCATCGCTCTGAGGACACGTTCCTGCGCCTGTGAATCGCCATCGCGATCAGCCTGCGTCTGAATATTTTCCAGACGCGTCATCGCCTGAGCCTCACGATCCACCCGGCCGGATCGCGAGATAAATACGGTTGTGGCGATTGCCAGAAGGGGAAGGCCGATGGCGAGTCGGGGTACAGACCGCGAATACCACCATTCCCAGAGAGCGTCCCACAGTTCGGACCACTCTGGCCATCTGAACCCAACATCGGCGGACGTTTCCGTTGTGGCTTTTTCAGAGCCGGGCGAGCGGCGGACATGCAGCACGCCGCTGACCCATTGATTCCAGATTTTCGCAAACGGACTCCCAGCGTCCTGCGGGTCGTTACCCGCGACTGGAATTGGTGCCGCGATGGCGCTTACAAAAATGTCAGTGAAGACAACCAGTGTCGCGCCAGCCAACGCTGCAAAGCACCATGCCAGTGCATCCGGCAGGATTGCGCCAGTCGCATCGGGATTGGCTCGAGAGAGTGAAGTCGACAACACCACGGCAGCGATGGGAATCCCCCAGAAAGCGGAAGCCGCGAGTACGAAAAATGCCTGAAGAGACGATGCACGCCGCAGCATCAACAACGACCATGCCAGTGCCAGCAGACCTCCCCAGACCCATGAGGAATTGCAGACCACGTCCGGGTCGAGAAATCCTGAGCCATCGGACAGAACGTTACCCTCCAGCCAGACGAGTTTGCCCTTGCGGAGATTTTCCAGCACAGCGTGCTGTGCGAGTTCCGTCGTGAGGCGATCCCCCAAGAGGTTGGCCACACGTCCAGGGAATCCGGCAAACAACAGCAGAGCCCAATGACTGATGGCGAGTGAGCCGCGGTATCGTTTATCAAGCAGGCCGCAGGTCGCGGCGGCTGCGAGCAGCCAGAGACCAGTCATTGCCAACCATGGGGATTGAAGAGTGAGCGACGGCAGCAGGAGTATTGCGCTGCCGGAGACGCAGGCTTTTCCCCAGCCATTGAAATGGAATCCACCGCGACTGGCAAGAATCACGAGGACAGTCCACACCAGCACTAACGCCGCGAGTGGCCACCAGACGGGTTGGCTGAGTCGGTTCCACAGCAGCGGAGCGGCGAGACCGGCGTGGGCCGCGATCAGGACAAGGAGAGCACCGACAACAGAGCGTCGCATGGCCATCTGTCAAAAAGTGGAGTCCCCGAAAATCCGGGGCGAAATCACAGCGGAAGGAGAACCGTGTCCGCCTGGTTGACTTGCAGGAAGATGTGTAGACATGGGGGGCAAGGTTATTCCCTGTCGGCAGCCACAGGTTCCGCAGCGTGGGAAAGTTTACAGCGCATTTGGGCGAAGGCGAACGACAGCCGTCCAGAATCTGCGTCCCCGGAGCAAACATGGGCTGATGTATTCAGGATTTCACTGAAATGAGGTGTGAGTGGTGGTAAATGTACTACGTGGTTTGATTGAAGGTAAACGAATCGAAATCAACACGGGCAACTTTGGCAGATGGTGGGCGGAGTCTGGGCATAGCCTGACCGGTGGCGGGATCGCTGACGACGAATTCAGGATCCGCTGGTCTTTTTTAGATCCATGGAGGAAACTGGTGCGATCTGATTTCGCGAGCGTGGCAGCCGGCGAACAGGGCGTTTTCATCGCCTCACGCGGATTTGCTGCCCTTGGGTATGAAGTTTCTGCGCCCCGGAAATCTGCTGCAGGCAAACAAAAGTGCATGGCACCTGGGGCTCGCAGGCGAAAAAAAAAGAACCCAGCGATTGCTGGGTTCTTTCCTATACCGGAGGTGGGACTCGAACCCACACAGGTTTTTAGGCCTACCGGATTTTGAATCCGGCGCGTCTGCCATTTCGCCACTCCGGCGTGCCGATTTCCGCACAGGATTGCTGCGGGAGCGGAAGTTTACTCGTAAAAATCGAGTTCGCAAGCGGTGGGTTCTGGAAAAAGGGCGGTTCCTGAATTCCGTGGTTTGGGGCGTGGTGCAGTCGTTACAGGAGGCAGGCTTCGCCGATCTTCTGCGAGCGGTTCCACTGGATCGGACGGCCAGTCTGTGCGTGTTTGGCATGTTTGCCCGATCTGAACGCTACAATTCAGCCTTGTTTCGGTTAGACTCTGTGCGAGTCTGTCGGAGGTGTCCGGGAACCGGCTGCCGATCAAGTCCTGGCTGGTTGGCGGAAGTTCCGTCCCTGCGGAATGTCTGGCCCTGCCGGGAATTCAGTTGCAAGCAAACAATTATTGATAATGAGTGCGATTTCATGACAAGACAAGTCTATGTCGCGGGGAAATTGGTTCCGGCAGATCAGGCGATGGTCAGTGTTTTTGACCACGGGCTGCTGTATGGTGACGGTGTATTCGAAGGGATTCGTGTTTACGGTGGCAGGGTATTTCTGCTGCAGGAGCACATTGATCGGCTGTTTGAGAGTGCACTGGCGATTCGTCTGCAGCTGCCGATCAGTAATGCGGAAATGGTTGCGGCCGTGGAAGACACTGTCAAAGCCAACGGAATTTCTGACGGTTATGTGCGACTGGTGGTCACTCGTGGTGCCGGGTCGCTGGGACTTGATATTCGGCGGACGGCAAATCCTCAGATCATCATCATTGCCGATACAATTTCGCTGTACCCTGAGGAATTGTATCGCACGGGTATGAAACTGGTGACTGCGTCAACGATCCGCAATCATCCCGGAGCATTGAGCCCTCGCATCAAATCGCTGAACTATCTGAACAACATCATGGCCAAGATTGAAGGGACGGATGCGGGGACCGTCGAGGCGCTCATGCTGAACCACAATGGTGAAGTTGCCGAGTGCACCGGGGACAATATTTTCATCGTCAAGCGGGGCGTCCTGAAGACGCCGCAGCCGGACGCCGGAATCCTCGAAGGGATTACTCGAAACGCCGTCATGAAACTGGCGCGGGAAGCCGGGATACCGGTGGTTGAGTGTGTGATGACGCGGCACGATATCTTCACTGCTGACGAGTGTTTTCTGACTGGAACGGCGGCGGAAGTGATTGCGGTGACCAGCCTCGATGGTCGTCAGATCGGTGCAGGCGTTCCCGGACCGATTACAGGGCGGCTGCTGGAGTTGTTTCGACAGTTGACTCGCGGGGCCTGATTGATCTGAGGGTTGTCTGGATGCACCTGACCTGTCTTTCGGACAGTGTCTGCCCAGGTATCCTTCAGGTCTGACCGCCTCGGAGGCCGTTGGTGGTGTGCGGTATTGTGCTGGACATGGAACGAGCAGAGTGAAACAGGGGCATGGCTAGAACGCACGATCTTTTCGATGACACCACGATGACGTTTGGCGAGCACCTTGAGGTGCTGCGTGTGCACGTCTTTCGTGCTGTTCTGGGCATCATGATTGCGGTGGCTCTGAGCCTGTACTTCGGAGATCGGATCTTCTACTGGTTAAGACAACCGGTCGAGCAGGCTTTGCGAGAGCGGGGCATTCGTAATGTGGCCATGGACATTCCCAAAGAGTCGTTTTATGACTATCTGGCTGGGATGTTTGCCGGCCGCAAGTCGGGTCAGACCGAAGAGGCCGTCCCGGCTCCAGCGCCCGAAGAATTGAAAGATGACCAGTTGCGGGTCCGGATTGACCGGGGTGAACTGTTGCGGGCCCTGGGGCAGAAGGCAGCTCCGCCGGAAGTATCGGATGACGGGGCTGCTGGGGGAGAGTTTGTGGACGTCGTGATTACGGCGCCGGAGTTTGCGCAATTACAGCGGGTGATTGAAGACACTTCAAGAATCACAACATTCAAGGTGGAAGAGGGCTTCATGGCGTACATGAAGGTCTGCTTCTTTTCCGGATTGATGATGTCCTTCCCATGGGTGTTTTATCAGCTGTGGCAGTTTGTCGCGGCGGGGCTTTATCCGCATGAACGTCGGTATGTCTACGTGTATCTGCCTCTGAGTATCATTCTGTTTGCCTGCGGGGCGCTGGCTGGATATTTTTATGCGTTTCCGTTGATGCTGGACTTTCTGATTGGCTTCAATGAATGGCTGGGCGTTACCGTGCAACCGAGGCTATCGGAATACATCAGTATGGCGATGCTGATGCCGTTGCTGTTCGGCGTGAGTTTCCAGTTGCCGCTGGTCATGGTGTTCCTCGAGCGAATTGGTGTTTGCAGTGTGCAGACTTATAAGGACAACTGGCGAATTGCGATTCTGGCGATTGCCGTGGCCTCGATGGTGCTGACGACATCTCCGGACCCGTGGAGTATGCTGCTGATGATGGTCCCGCTGCTGTTGCTGTACGTCATGGGGATTTTCCTGTGTCAGTTCCGTATTGGCAGCCCTGCGGCGCCCATCCGTTAAGTTGACGGGCTCGGACTCGCATCGCTGACGCGGTCACTGATGGTGGACGTCTGCCCTGGGTGGTGCGTCGGCAGTGTGTCGCTCTGGAGTGGCTGCGGTGCGGCTGGGGCGCTGTAATTCAGCAGAGGTTTGCGGAACAGGCGAGCTGCCTGGGGTCATATGCGAGGATCAGAGCGATGCGAATTGAACGCGTAGGAATAGTCGTAATGAGTCTACTGTTCGCTGTGTGTGCCGTCGTCTCGGCCGCAGAGAACCGAAAAAATGTGTTGCTGATTGTTGCGGACGACTTGAATAACGGGCTGGGATGTTACGGAGATCCGCTGGTCAGGACGCCGAATCTGGACCGGCTTGCGGCGAGAAGTGTGCGGTTTCAGCACGCGTACTGTGCCTTTCCCTTGTGTGGCCCCAGCCGAAATTCGATGCTGACGGGACTGTATCCCAACAGTACGGGGATCCTTGCGAATTCCCAGATCTTCAGGCAGACGATTCCAGAGCGGCAGAGTCTGCCTCAGATGTTTCGGCAGCAGGGCTATTTTGCCGGCCGGATTGGTAAGATGTACCACTACAACGTGCCGAATTCGATCGGAACGGACGGCCATGATGATTCGGCTTCGTGGGAACTGGAACTGAACCCGGCCGGTGTTGATCGCCTGGAAGAGCATCCGCAGATCACATCGTTGGTACCGAATCAGTTTGGCGGGACACTCAGCTGGTACGCTTCGCCTAAAAGTGACGAGCACCACACGGACGCAAAGTTAGCCGCGGATGCGGAATGGGTTCTTGAGCGTTGTTCGAATCGAGAGAAGCGTCCATTTTTTCTGGCCGTGGGATTCTTTCGGCCGCACACGCCGTACGTGGCTCCGAAGGTGCCCTGGTTCGACATGTATTCTGAGCAGTCGATGCCGATTGTCACGGGGGTCGAGGCGGACTTGCAGGACCTGCCTGCTGCAGCGTTGGGAAGTCAGAAAAAAGAGCAGCTGACCATGTCGGACGTGCAGAAACGTCAGGCGCGGCAGGCTTATTACGCCAGCATCAGTTTCATGGATGCGCAGGTTGGGCGGTTGCTGGATGCTCTGGAGCGGCTGGGGTTAGCGGAAAACACTGTGATCGTGTTCACCAGTGATCATGGTTACCATCTGGGTGAGCATGGGCTGTGGCAGAAGATGAGCTTGTTTGAAGAGAGTAGTCGAGTTCCGTTGCTGATCGCGGCACCGGGTTGCGAGCGGGGGCAGGTTTGTGAAGCCCCGGTGTCCCATGTCGATCTCTTCCCGACTCTGGCGGCCTTGTGCGAGTTGCAGGCGCCAGTGGGACTGCAGGGGCAGAGTCTGGTGCCGATGCTCCGGGATGTTCGGCAGCAGGGACGTGGTTGGGCGCTCACCCAGGTCACTCGCGGAAATCCCGGCGGGGCGAGCGGCAAGGGGCGTAACGGCGCGGAATCGGGAGACGGTCGTTTTTTCGGCTACAGTCTGAGAACTCCGCGATGGCGTTATACAGAATGGGCGGAAGGCCGAGAGGGGCGGGAGCTTTACGATCATTCCGCGGATGCTCGTGAGCTGACCAATCTGGCCTCCCGTCCGGAGTTCAGCGGCACGGTGGCCGAGTTGTCAGGGTTGCTGGCAGAGGCGGTGAAAACGACGTTTCCGGCATCGGGTGAGACGCCGAAGGTTCAGCAGGGACTGTGGGCCCCGGTTCTGGTGGCGCCTTAGGACGGGTTTCACGGGGGGATCACTGGATATGATGAGTCTGTTGTGAGGTGCTGCTGCCGGGGGGACTTTCGGATTTTGCCGGCGTCGGCTTTTGGTGTCGTGCCCTGGATGCCGCTGGCATTTCAGCAGCAGAGAACGTGCGACTGACAGTGGAAAATGTGTGTCTGGTTTTCCGTGGGAAATGAGGCGGTACACCGCGATTGAGGTCGAAAAAGATAAATTAGCGGTTATTTGGGGTAAATTCAGGCTGCCACTCAGGAGATTTTTGGCTCAGCGGCTGCAGATTTTCTTGTTTGATGGTTCAGGCGTGGTATTCTTCGGATTGGCCGCGGGTGTTTACGGCTGGCTGATGGGTGATTTTTCCCGGGCGGCAGTCAGGTGTAGTGGATCAGGTAGTTACGCATGACTTTGTTTTCCTCGAATCAGGCCAATGTGCTGCAGCGACTGATGTGTCTGCTGTTGTGCGTCTGTTCGTGGAACGGTCCTATGCCGCTGCTGCACAATCACGAGTCTTTGAGGCTGTCAGGACTGCTGCCGCAGCATTTGTCGTGTTTTCATCGCGCCTGCAGGGGGACGGAGTCTTCAGGACTTCACTGGCATTTTGCCTCTGTTCGCGACATTTATGGGGAAGGCGATACGCTCCCGAACGCGCCCTCGGAATGTATTGATGAGGCGTTGTTTGCGTGTGCCACGGTGGGTGCACGTTCGGCCGGCGTCATCCGGTGTGAGGCGGCGTGGGATGGCGACGTCAGCCTTGAAGTTGGTTTCGCATCGACGGATTTGCGAGTGCGAATGGTGCGACCGCCTGGTGGGGCGCGCACATTTCTCGGGACGATTCAGCAGGACGTCCCATTGCGCACTGTGACGTGCGTTTACGTGATTTAACGCGTTCTTACGTAGTGTTGAGTGGCCGGCAGTAGAGCCGGGCTGCTCCACGGCGTTGCCAGAATCAGTTCCTGTGGGTGATGGAACTTCCAGTGTTGGCATCAAACGTGTTCTCGGAGAGCCGAGCCGTCACGTGTTGTTGTGCCGACGTCTTCCGCAGGTTCGGCGTTGTGAAGGAGTTCCGGAGTGTCGTCTGCCGCTTTGTTGCGGACGCTGCCGGAGTTTGGCGGGATTCACGGGCTTCGCGTGACTCGTCGCATGATGAACGCAGTCAGCGTCTGCGGTTCCCCCTTTTTGCCTCGGGAAGTCAACTATGAAATCCTCGAAACTGCGAACACTTCTATTTTCCACCGTGGCTATTGGTGGATCCTGCGGAGTCATTTGGTGGACGTGGGGGCGAACACCTGCAGGGGACACTCTGGCAGAAACGTCTGCGGAGGGAGTTGAGTCAGTGGCACCTGCTGCAGCGACCGCCCGTGTCGAGTTGACTGGGGACAAAGTCACGAACGCGAAGTTTGAGGAGGCGACAGCGGAAACGACGGAGTTGCTGCATGAGCATCTGGTGCCGGGGCGGATTCAGTATGACGATCGTCGTCACATACTTGTGCGATCGGCGACGGACGGGATTATTTCGCGTCTTGCTGTCAAACCGGGGCAGCGTGTTGAGAAGGGCGACGTGTTGATAGAGATCAGCAGTCCGGAGGTCGGAGATGCGCGGGCGAACGTCCTGCAGCGTCAGGCCGAATTGCGGCTGGCAATTGAAAGCCGTGACTGGGAGAAGTCGACCTTTGAGGGGCTGAGTCAGTTGTCGGAGGCCATTCGAAATCGGAAGACGGTCGATCAGATACGGACTCAGTTTCAGAAGATTGTGCTGGGGAATGCGCGTGAGGTGCTGCTTTCGGGGTATTCGGACCTGTTGCTTGCCGAGACGCAGTTGCGTGCAGCGGAAGAGAATGCTGCCAATGGCGTTGTGCCGGCGAAGGTGGTGAGTGAGCGAAAAGCGAATCTTGATCAGTTTGAGGCCCGGTTGACATCGGCGATGGAGGAGCGGACGTTTCTGGCGAACCAGGCGCGACTGCAGTCGGAAGCGAAGGTTCAGGATGCTGAGCGCCGGTTGCGAGTGAGTCTGCAGCAGGTTCGGACGCTTCTGGGGGCAGCGGTGGATTCACCGGAAAGTGAACCACTACTGGAGACGATGGGTGAGGAGGCTGGTCCGGAGCAGTTGTCACTGATCAAATTGAAAGCTCCTTTTTCGGGAACGATTGAAGAATGCCGCGTCTCATCGACGGAGCGAGTGGAGGCAGGTGAATCGTTGATGGTTCTGGCCGACACAACAACGCTCTGGGTGTCTGCGGATTTGCGGCAGCGAGAATGGCGTGCACTGCGACTTCAGCCGGGCGACACTGTGCGGGTGGTGACGGAAATTGAGGGCGTGGAGTCTCGAGAAGCAGTCGTGCACTTTGCGGGCCGTGAGGTGGATCCGGCGACCAATGCCGTTCCGCTGGTCTCGCTGATTGATAATGCAGATGGTCGGCTCCGTCCGGGAATGTTTGTGCGCGTGGCGATTCCGGTGACGGACCGTCGGATGGTGTTGACGATTCCGGAGGGGGCCGTTCTGGAACATGACCGAAAACCGTTTGTGTTTGTCCCTGTCGGTGAGCATGCGTATCAGCGAGTGGACATTGAACCGGGAGTGCGGACGAATGGTGTGATCGAGGTTCTTGCCGGGTTGAAGCCGGGGGATCGAGTGATCTCGGAGGGTGGTTTTTTTCTGAAAAGTGAATTGCTGCTCGGGGAAGCTGAGTAGTCACAGGGAGCGGTCGCGACAAGTTGGCGGCTGACGGTTGACTGTATTCATGTTCGCGTGGCCTCGGTAATTGTCTGGTTATTTCTTCACGGATTGCTTCCCTATGCTGGCTCAACTGATCCGGATTACTCTGGAGAATCGTTTCCTGGTGCTGGTGGGTACAGCATTGATGGCCCTTGCCGGGGTGAATGCTGCTCTCAGACTTCCGATTGATGCGGTTCCGGACATGACCAACGTGCAGGTCACTGTGATCACGGATGCGGGATCACTTTCGCCGGTGGAGGTTGAACGCTACGTCACTCAGCCTGTGGAAGTGACGATGGGGGGGCTGCCGAGCGTTGAGGAATTGCGGAGTATCTCCCGCTTTGGAATTTCTGTGGTGACGATTGTCTTCAATGAGGGGACGGACATTTACCGAGCGCGTCAGTTGGTGGCGGAGCGACTGAGTTCAGCGGCATCACTGATTCCGAATGGGTATGGGACACCGGAGCTTGGTCCGTTGACGACGGCCCTCGGAGAGATTCTGCAGTTTGAAGTTCGCGGCGAGAAATATGCGGCGCAGGAGTTGAGGACGATCCTTGAGTGGGACGTGGCCCCGCGACTGCGTGAGGTTCCCGGAGTGACGGAGATCAATACTCATGGGGGCTATTACAAGACATTTGAGATCCAGCCTGATCCGGATCTGATGAATAGCTATTCGGTAACTTTCGATCAGCTGTTTCAGGCGTTGGAAGACAACAACGTGTCTGCGGGTGGGGGTTACATTGTTCATCATGGCGAGCAGCGATTTCTGCGTGGTCAGGCGCTGGTGACGGGGATCGAGGATCTTCAGCAGATTGTGATTCGTCGTGAAGCGGCGGGCACTCCATTGCTGATTCAGGATGTGGCCGATGTGCAGATTGCCCCCATGACACGACAGGGTGCGGTGACACGGGATGCGCGTGGTGAAGCGGTGACCGGGTTGGTGATGATGCTGATCGGAGCAAACTCCCGTGAAGTTGTGGGACGAGTGCAGGAGCGAATTGCGGAAATTGAAAAGACGCTGCCGGAGGGAGTGCGGCTGGAGATTACCTATGACCGTTCCGCATTGATTGGTCGAACGTTAAAAACGGTGGTGAAGAACCTGTTTGAGGGCGGGGCACTGGTGATTCTTGTGTTGCTGGTGATGCTGGGGAGTTTCCGTGCTGGTGTGATTACCGCGCTGGCGATTCCGCTGTCAATGCTGTTTGCGACGAGCATGATGCAGGCGTTTGGTGTGACGGCCAGTCTGATGAGTCTCGGGGCCATTGACTTCGGACTGATTGTGGATTCTTCCGTGATTATGATTGAGAACTGTATCCACCGGATTTCTCATAATACGACCGGTCGCAGTCATACGGATGTGATTCGTGATGCGGCGATAGAAGTTCGCAAGCCGACGATGTTCGGGGAGTTGATTATTTCGATTGTGTACCTTCCGATTCTTTTGTTGGAGGGCACGGAGGGGAAATTATTTCGGCCGATGGCGTTGACGGTTCTGTTCGCGCTGTTCGGGTCACTGATTCTGTCGATGACCTTCATGCCGGCGATGGCATCGCTTGCGCTGCCGAAGACGATGAAAGATAAGGACGTGTTTCTGGTCCGCTGGATCAAGTGGTTTTATCGGCCGGTTGTTTACCGCGCGATCGCTCACCCGGGGATCACCACACTCATCGCGCTTGCGGTTTTTGGCACCAGTATTCCGGTGGCAATGCATCTTGGTGCGGAGTTCATGCCGCGGCTTGAGGAAGGGGATCTGCTGATCGAGGCGGTGCGGCTGCCGAGTGCTTCCCTGGAAGGGGCAATCACGATGTCTCAGCAGATCGAGCAGGAACTGGTTGAGTTTCAGGAAGTGCAAACCGTTTTCTGCAAGACGGGGCGTCCGGAAATTGCGAATGACGTGATGGGGGTGCATCAGACAGATGTCTGGGTGATGCTGAAGGATCGTTCGATGTGGCGACCGGGGGTGACGCGTGATGACCTGATTCAGGAGATGTCGGACCTGCTCAATCAGAAGATTCCTGGGGTGGCCTTCGGATTTACTCAGCCGATTGAAATGCGAGTGGATGAGCTTGTTGCTGGTGTCAAAGCGGATGTCGCAGTGCTGTTGTACGGTGATGATCTGGAGGAATTGGCGCGGCTCTCAGGTGAAATTGAGCAGACTCTGCGAGGGATTGCGGGCGCTGTCGACGTCAAGGCGGACTATCAGGCGAATCTGACCACGGTGACCATTGTTCCGGATCGCAATGCGATGGCGCACTATGGGATCGATGCGCGGCAGGTGATGAATGTGGTTGAGGCTCTCGGGGGACGTGAGGTTGGAACCATTTTCGAGGGGCGGGCGCGATTTCCCATTCAGGTGCGAATCCCGGAGGGATGGAGAACAGATATCGAAAAGCTGAAGCAGTTGCCCGTGGGCGAAGCTGGTGGAAGCCCGGTACCACTGGAAGAGTTGGCCGACGTGAAGATTGAGGAGACTCCTCCGTCGGTCGAGCATGAGTCGAATCGTCGACGAACGTTTGTGTCGGCAAATGTTCGGGGGCGGGATGTTGCGACATTTGTTGCTGAGGCGCAGGCTGCGGTGACGAAGCAGGTCACGATTCCGACGGGATATGAAGTGCGTTGGGGGGGAGACTTTGAAAACCTGCAGTCCGCCAGTCTGCGTTTGATGCTGATCACCCCGGTGGTTCTGCTGTTGATCTTTCTGCTGTTGTATACGTCCTTCAAGTCAACTCGGCTGGCCATGTTGATCTTTCTGGCTGTTCCGATGGCGGCCAGCGGAGGGATCTATGCGTTGAAGTTGCGGGCAATGCCGTTCAGCATTTCGGCGGGCGTGGGGTTCATTGCTTTGTTCGGTGTGGCGGTATTGAACGGTCTGGTGTGGGTCAGCGCGGCTGAACACCTGCGTCGGCGAAAGATCCCACTGCATGAAGCCACGCGGGAAACCGCTTTGTCCCGACTGCGACCGGTTCTGATGACGGCGTTTGTGGCGAGTCTTGGATTTCTGCCGATGGCACTTTCCACGAGTGACGGTGCGGAGATGCAACGCCCGCTGGCCACCGTGGTAATCGGGGGATTGGTGACTTCCACGCTGTTGACGTCTTTGGTTGTCCCCGCGATTTATCCCTGGTTTGCGGCTGGATTACCGGAGGACGAGGAATCGGACGATGGTGGAACATCGGGCTCTGGGGGGCACTGAGGATGTGATCTGCGGGTGTTGGAATCAGGCGACCACCGGAAGTGCCTCTGCTTAGTGGCGGGTTGCTGTGGATAGTCTGCGGTCGGCATCAGCATCAGCATTGTCAGGCTGGTGACGTTGGCCCTGTGTTTCAGGGCGAATAAGTATGCCTGTTGGTGAGATTGGGAGACAATCTGCCGCCCGGGGCCAGTGGTCTGGTTCAGACTGGGGGCGCGGAGTCGGGCACTGCGGAATCGGCGCCGTGTCCACGCAGAATGATGCGTCGTGTCAGAAGCAGTTCTGCCACGAGGAAAAGCAGAAAGATGTTGATGAGCGCGGCCCAGAGTTCGGTCATGGATTCTTTGCCATACATGCGTTTGCGAAGTTCCTCGAGTGAATCTGTGAAGCGAACACGATCGTTTGTGGTGAGTCGGGCCTGATCATCAGGTGTGAGTGGTTTGTATTGATCCTCGGAAGGATCGTAGTTGACGACGAAGGACTGTTCCGCGAGGGCGTTGTCATCCTCGCTGAATACGGTTCCTTTGTAGATTCCGGGAATGACGGGGCCCGGGAGGATGCCAGTCGGCAGGGAGTTGTCGTCATTTGATTCGGGTTCTCTGACCTGACCATCGGGGGTTACGAACCGGAATCGCAGTGATGGCTGGAGTCCGCTGGGTGGTGAATCGTTGTTCATATGAGCCGTGTCTGACGTGGCACTTTCAGACCTCTGCCGTTTTGCTGATTCCGGTGGCCATGGGGCTGTCATCACCAGTGACTCGCCAGCCATCACATTGCGAGAATTTCGGACTGAGGTGGTATGAAAAATGGCCTCATGAAGGAAAGGGACGAAATCGGCACGTGTGGGCAGGTCATTCCAGAGGCGATTGAGTGTGCTGGTGAGGAGTAGTGCGCAGCCTTTGCCATGTCGCAGTTCCATGAGGAGTGGATCACCGGAAGTCAACTGAGCGAGCACGACGGGCGGCGATGACTGTGGCGACGCTGCGGATGTGCCTGGTGCGGGAGTGGCCGGGGGATTGCCGGCAGCCGACTGTGCGCTGGCATTAGGACCAGCTGCTGTGACGGACGCCGGTGGAGGTGCCGACGCGGGGCCAGAGCGAAACACGGTCCACCGTTGAAACGTGGCTTTAAGAAAGCTGCGTGATGGGTCAGAGCGAAATCGTTCGAGCCAGCCGGGTTGGATGGACAAAGGGGCGACATGCACAAGTTCAGCTGCCTGGGGCGCGGCGTCGCGGTTCCTGACCACCTGAAGTGGAGTCATCAAGCCGGACTGAACGAAGCAGGCGTCGAATGACTCCGCTGTGGTTGCAGGCCCACACGCGATGATGAGTCCGTTTCCCCGGGCGACGAACTCTGCGAGTGCGGAAGACGCTGCCGGTGAGAGTCGAGCAACATTACAACAGATGACCGCGGAGACGCTGGAAAAATCGGCTGGCTGAACTTCGGCGGCGTCAAGGACTCTGGTGGTGACCCAGGGCGTGCCGTCTTCGATTGAAGAGAAGGCAAGTTGTGAGAAGTAAGTGTCCTGATCCGATGCGACAGACGTACTGTTGCCGTTGATCAATAACACAGGAAGCGATGGTTCCACCTTGACGGCGACGTGGCGAGTGTTATCGATGGTCCATGCGTCGTCTGTGGGGGCGGCTTCGATACTGAGAACGTGGCTGCCGGCGGTCCGCAGCGTGTACTCGAATTCCACTCGAGTTTCTGAGTTGGCGGCGATGCTGGTTTGCTGCTGCTGACCGGCCAGCGGTTGACCATCCAGCAGAAGTCTCACGGGAACGGACGCTTCGGTGTCGGAGGAGTTGCGAATGTCCGATCGGATTCGCACAGGAAAGCCGGGAACGGTTGTTTCGCGGGAGATTGTGACTCTGCCTACCGCCAGATTTCCTCGGATGGGGGCCGATTGAGAGCTGACATCAACCATCCAGACACGTGGCCGCACGGCCGGGAGTTGCAGGAGTTCGTCAAACCGTTTCCAGTCGGCTTCCTGCTGAGTGTGCCAATTATTTCCCTGTTGATCAGAGAATACGACAATCTCGCGGGTAGCGGCGCTGGAGCGACCAAGAATTCCGATGGCTTTTTCGAGTGCCGGGAGGATGGCACAAGCACCGGCCGGGGACGGAATTTTCGAGAGTTCCGCTGTCACAGTCTGAAGATCGCTCAGCGGTGATGGTACCAGAGCAACGGGTTGGTCACGGGCGTCGATGACGGCGACCGAATCGTCACTGCCGAGCGACTGCAGAAACTC
>JBDKIW010000466.1:0-3840 GCA_039796955.1 Planctomycetota bacterium | reverse complement strand
GTGTTTGATTCTGCGACCAGCGTGATGACCGGCCGGTCTCCTGTGGCCGTTTTCCGGGAGTGGTATCAGCGTATTGGTTATGTGCGTCTGCGGGATGCGCGGAAAGACGTGGATGGTGGTGGGATTGAAGTGCCGATGGGTGAGGGAACTGTGGACTGGACGGAACTGCCGGCGGTGCTGACGGAAGCCGAGAGTCGTGCGTGGGTCTGCATTGAGCGTACCGGGGGGGATTCGCGGGCGGAGGACGTGATCCGGGCCATTCGAATTCTGAAAGAGACGCTTCCGGGGCTATGAAGTCACTTGCGGCCTGAGCGGACGTTTGGTTTGCTGCGTGCTCTGAGCGCGGGAACTGGTAGCTCGGTGTGGAAGTCACCGGGAGCGACCGTCGCCGTTCATGCACCTTCAGCAGAAAGTGGTCCTCATGCGGGCAATCCTTCAAGAATCGACCGTGGTTGTATTGGGAGTGTTGCTGACCGCATGGTTCGGCAGTGCGAACTCGGAACTGCGAGCCGACGACGTCACGATTGAGGTGGGTGCTGCGGAAACGGACATTACGCCGCCACTGGGCTTTCCCATGGCCGGCTACTTTCATGAACGGCTGAATGAGGGTACGAAGGATCCGCTGAAAGCCAGGGCGATTGTGTTTCGTGGTTCGGGTCAGCAGGCAGCGCTGGTGGTTTGCGACCTGATAGGAATCTGGACCGACTTCTCGCGACTGGTCAAAGAGCAGGCGTCGCAGCGTACCGGGATCCCGGCGGACTGTATTGTCGTGAGTGCGACGCATTCGCACACAGCACCGGACTACTGCAAGGCGCTGTATGGCTGGATTGCTGCCCGAAACCCACCGGTATCGCCTGCAGCGATGACGGGTGTGGAACAGAATCCCGAGCGACTGGCGTGGATTGAACGTCTGATTGAGAACACCGTGCAGGCGATTGTGAAGGCTCAGGCCAATGCTACGCCGGTGATGCTTGAATCCGGTTGGGTGGAGCAGCAGGTTCCGGTGGCCTTTAATCGTCGATTTGTGCAGAAGGATGGCAGTGTCAGGACGTGGGTCGGCCTCGAATATGCTGATACGGTTCGTTCGGCAGGTCCGATTGATCCGGAGATTCCGCTGTTGCTGGCCAAATCGCTGAAGGGTGAGCCGAAGACGGTGCTGAGCAATTATGCATTGCACCTGGACACGGTGGGGGGCATGCAGTGGAGTGCGGATTATCCGGGACTGATTAGTCAGGCATTGCAACAGGCCCTGGGACCGCAGGTGGTGTCCGTGTTTGGTACTGGTTGCTGCGGCGACATCAATCATGTCAATCCCCGAGGAAAGGATCGCAATACGACTCAGTTTATTGGCGAATCAATCGGTAAGACGATTGTGGACGGGTTGCCGACTTTGCGAGTGATTGACCAGCCTGTGCTGAAAGTGCGGTCGGCGGTGGTTCGAGTGCCGTTGCAGCAGGCCGCGCCGGAGGCGGTTGCGGAGTCTGTGCGGGTCTTGAAAGCGGTGCAGGCCGGTGAGCCGGTGGACTTTTATGCGCATGTGACGGCACACAAGACAGTGATGATTGACCAGATCCGAAACGTGCCGCGTCTGGTCAGAGATGCGGATGGAGTGCTGGCGCGTCGCACGACGCACGGCCTGATTGGAGCCGGGGACAGTCTGCCGGTGGAGATCAATGTGATCGCTCTGGGCCAGGATCTGGCGATTGTCTGCCTTCCCGGCGAGGTATTTGTGGAGCTGGGGCTGGCCATTAAACGAGCATCGCCCTTCCGACAGACGATGGTGATTGAACTGAGCAACGCTGTCGAAACCTACTACGTTCCGACGCGGGCAGCTTTTGCGGGTGGTGGTTACGAACCCACCAACAGTACGATAGCGAGCGGCGGTGGCGAGTTGCTGGTGGAAGAGGCGATTCGGTTGCTGCAGTCGGCAGCGAAATCTGTGGAGTGACGGAAGTTCCTGGGGCCGTTGAGGCTGGTGCTGTCAATGCTCGTGCCGGTGATGCTGAAGGCTGTCATGGTGGCGTCCCGGGATGTGTTTGATTTTCTCTGTGGATTGCACAGTGACTGGTTGAGGATGAGTGATGCAACGATCCGTGATGATGTGTGTGGCATGTCTGATGTATCAATGGAGTGGGGTGGGGACGATTGCCGGGCAGGAACCACGTCTGCCCCCTGCGGCTGCTCCTGAAGTGAACCCCCTGATCTCACGGATTGCCTTTGGATCCTGTGCCAATCAGGACGATCCTCAACCGATTCTGCGAACGGTACTGGAGTGGGAACCGGATTTGTTTGTGTACCTGGGTGACAACATTTATGGCGACACGCGGGATATGCAATTGCTGGCAGAAAAGTATGCCAAACTGGGCCGTCGGAAAGAGTTTGTAGCGCTGCGTGCTGCGGTCCCGACGATTGCCACCTGGGACGATCATGATTTCGGCGAGAATGACGCGGGGAAGGAGTTCCCATTTCGGCAGGAGTCCAAAGAGATATTCCTGAAGTTCTGGAACGAGCCGGCGGTCAGTGTTCGTCGGGATCACGAAGGCATTTACACCAGTTACCGATTCGGGGACAGCACCAGTGGCAAATCGCTGCAGGTGATTCTGCTGGACACCCGGACCTTCCGGGATCCACCATTGAAGTCACCGTTGAGTTCGTGGAAGAATGACTATCTGCCGGACACGAATCCGGAGAAGACGCTGCTGGGGGCGGCACAGTGGGCGTGGCTGCGGGAACGTCTGCAGGAGCCGGCGGATCTGCGAGTCATTGGCAGCAGCATTCAGTTTGGGCACGAGTACAATGGCTGGGAGTCGTGGACAAATTTTCCGGTCGAACTGATGCGGATGGTGGATCTGATTCGAGAAACGCGGGCCAACGGCGTCGTGTTCATCTCGGGCGACGTGCACTGGGGTGAATTGTCTGTGCTGCGTCCACCAAATTGCTATCCGTTGTATGACGTGACAGCCAGTGGACTGAACCGGGACTGGGAGAATGTGGAGCCGAACCAGAATCGGATCGGGGACGCCTGCATGGACTTTCATTTCGGGATGCTGGAGATTCAGTGGACAGGAAATCCCTCTGTGCAGTTGCGGGTGCATGACATGACCGGGCGGGCTCGAGTGCGCAAGTCGGTCAGGCTGAGTGAGCTGCAGTTTCCGGCACGGTAGGTTGCAGGTTGTGGATTGACGCGGGAATCGGACATATGACTGGATTCTGGAAAAAACTGGCGATCTGGCTGGGGCTGCCGATCGGGGTGCTGTTGCTGGCGGGAGTCGTCTGTTACTGGTATTGGTTTCTGGTTCCGTCTGAGTTGCGGTCAGAGATCCGGTATGGGACCAGGGACGGAAAACCGTTATTGCTGGATGTGTTTCAGCCGACGAAATCCAACGGAGCAGGCGTCCTGATGATGGTCAGCGGTGGCTGGAAGTCGGGAGCGGGATCCGTTCGTCCATGGTTGTTTGCGCCGTTTCTGCGGCGTGGTTACACAGTATTTGCAGTGCGTCATATTTCTCAGCCGGAGTGTACGATCAGCGGCATTGTGGAGGACATGCATCGAGCGGTGCGGTATGTGCGTTATCATGCTGCGGAATACGGCGTGGATGGAAAAAAACTGGGAGTGATTGGTGGCAGTTCGGGCGGACATCTTTCCCTGATGCTGGGGACGTGTGGGGTGGCGGGAGATCCGGCTGCAGAAGATCCTGTGGATCGTGAATCCAGTGCTGTGCAGTGTGTCGCCTGTTTTTATCCACCGACAGATCTGCTGGATCTGGGACAGTCGACAGAGAATCCCGGCGACGGGGGGCCTCCGAAGAGTTTTGTTGAGGGGTTTGGTCCCCGGGCAAA
>JBDKIW010000465.1:0-3077 GCA_039796955.1 Planctomycetota bacterium | reverse complement strand
GGTAAGCCCTTCATGGCGGTCGCCGCCGAGGCCGAAGCGTTGTGTCGGGAACTGGCCGGCATTCCGGACGACTATGCCGTGCTCTTCCTGCAGGGCGGCGCGTCACTTCAGTTTTCCATGGTCCCCATGAACTTCCTGACCCCGGATCGCACAGCCGACTACCTGGTCACCGGCATGTGGTCCGAAAAGGCCGTGAAAGAAGCCAAGCCCTGGGGCAAAGTGCACTCCGCCTGTTCCAGCAAGGACCTGAATTTTTCGTACATTCCGGACGTGGCCACCTACAGTGACTCACCCGTGTACGTCCACTTTACCTCCAACAACACCATCTTCGGCACGCAGTTTCGGTCTGAGCCTCAGGCGCTGCCGAAAGATGCCTTTCTGGTGTGTGACGCCAGCAGCGACATCTTCAGCCGGCCGATCGACATTCGAAAGTACGGACTGATTTACGCGGGCGCCCAGAAAAATCTTGGCCCCAGCGGTGTGACGCTGGTCATCGTGCGCAAGGACCTCGTGGAAGCCGGCAACAAATCGCTTGCCACCATGCTGCAGTACCGCACGCATGCCGAAAATGAATCCATGTACAACACTCCGCCCACCTTCGGGATCTACCTGATGATGCTGGTGTTTCGCTGGATCCGCCAGCAGGGCGGATTGGCGGCTATGGAGCAGCGGAACGAGGCCAAGGCGAAGGTGCTCTACGACTACCTGGATCAAAGCGCTCTGTTCAAGGCTACAGCTCGCCCGGACAGCCGCTCGCGAATGAATGTGACTTTCGTCACGGGCAACGAAGAGCGGGACAACGCGTTTGTCAAAAAGGCCGAAGCAGCCGGCTTCAGTGGTCTCAAGGGACATCGCAGTGTCGGTGGGATGCGAGCCAGCATCTACAACGCATTCCCGGTGGAAGGCGTGCATGCACTGGTTCAATTCCTGAAAGATTTTGAAGCGTCCCTCTGATTCAGGCGGGACACGACCATGGCCACGAGTGTCAGCACCCTCAGGATTCCTCAAACCTGTCGTGACACCCGCGTGCCATAACGCGGGTGCCATCACAGTCTCGGGAAGCACGTTCTCAGGCCCCACCGCCTCAGGAGACGCACAGCGATATGAACTCATCAGACAAACCAGCGGATCGATCGTCGGCGGACGTCGCGATTCTCTGCGTTCACAAAGGCGAGATTCGTTCGTTTTTGAAGCGACTGGATCGGCAGCGAAGTTACACCGAACGTGGACTCACTGTCCGCGGCGGATTTCTCGGAGAAACCACGCGAATTGTCGTGGCGGAAGCCGGTTTGGGATTTGCCAGTCATCGCCAGGCCGCGCACTGGCTGGTGGAGACTCATCGGCCCAAATGGATTCTTGCGGTAGGCTTCAGCTCGTCGTTGTCCGAACAAGTCCATGCCGGGGATCTCGTCCTGGCGGATGAGATCCGGGATACTCATGGCAATATCATGCCCGTTCGCTGCACACTAAAACCCGGTGGGCGCATTCATGTCGGGCGCACGATTGTTGCCGATCAGCATCCCACGACAGCCGCCGCCAAAAAAAATCTGTGTGAATCGGTGGAAGCACTGGCGGTCGATACCACCAGCCTCGCAGTGGCTCAGATCTGCTACGAACGCAACATACGATTTCTGTCGATTCGGGGAATTATTGACGAGTGCAATGAAGATGTTCCGGAAACGGCTGCCGGAGTGATCCTGCGTTCTGACAGCCGCTCGTTCGGATCGGCACTGGGAAATCTGTTTCGCGGGTTTTCTGCGGTCAGTGAACTGAAAACCTGGCGAGATCGCTCGGTCGCTGCCAGCAACCACCTCGATCGGTTTGTCATTGGTGTGATTGAACAGATCATGGACCTGCTGGAACGACAAAGACTGGACTCATCAGATTGATTCCGCGGGGGCAGAAAAAGGGGTCAGGAACCAATAGCCCAAAGGCCCGAAGGGTGCTCCGCAGCATCGGAAAAGGGGTCAGGATCCAATAGCCAAATGGCCCGAAGGGTGCTCCGCACTATTGGGTCCTGGGCATCGGAAAAGGGGTCAGGACCCAATAGCCTAAAGGCCCGGAGGGTGCTCTGCACTATTGGGTCCTGACCCCTTTTCCGATGCCCCCCTCTCAGACAAAACCTCTGGTCTTCAAATCAAAGGACAAATACCGATGAAAGTGCTCCTGGCAAACCCCCGCGGATTTTGTGCCGGGGTCAACATGGCCATCGAATGCCTTGACGAAGCCATCCGACGCGTGGGCCCGAATATCTACGTCTACCACGAAATTGTTCACAATCGTTACGTGGTCGACCGGTTCACCAAACAAGGCGTGCGGTTTGTCGATTCGCTGGAAGAAGTTCCACCGGGATCCATCCTGCTGTTCAGTGCTCACGGAGTCAGCCCGGAGATTCGCCGAGTCGCCCGGGAACGCCGACTGCAGACTGTTGATGCCACCTGCCCGCTGGTCACCAAAGTCCACCTTGAAGCGATCCGCTACGCCAATCAGGGGTATCACATCCTGCTGATTGGACACGAAGGCCACGACGAAGTGATCGGCACGATGGGCGAGGCTCCGGAAAGCATTACGCTGGTCGAAACACCGGAAGAAGTCGACACCCTCAGCTTTTCGCAGCAGGACAAACTGGCCTACCTGACACAGACCACCCTCAGCGTGGACGAAGCCAACGCCGTCATTCAGGCCCTGCGCCGCCGATATCCCTCGATTGAATGTCCGAAGAAAGAGGACATCTGTTATGCCACGACCAACAGGCAGGACGCCGTCAAATCGCTGGTTGGTCAGGCAGATCTGCTGATTGTGCTGGGAAGTCAGAACAGCTCCAACAGCCGTCGCCTGATGGAAATCGGTGCCCAGCGGGGAATTCCGTCGTTCCTGATCGACGGAGCGGCCGAGATTCAGGAAACATGGTTTTCGGGCGTGCAGACGGTGCTGGTTACAGCCGGCGCGAGTGCTCCGGAAGTTGTGGTGCAGGAATGCATCACTCACATGCAGACCCACTTTCAGGCCGAGGTCACGGAAGTCACACTCAGAGAAGAGCACGTCAACTTTGCCTTGCCGAAGGAATTACTTGAGCT
>JBDKIW010000464.1:0-13487 GCA_039796955.1 Planctomycetota bacterium | reverse complement strand
CGATTCCGGTGGAGGAACTGACGACGCGGCTGACGATTGTGGGCACGAGCCGACAGCGATTGAGTCTGAGCGGTACATCGGCAGAACGATTGCAAGCACTGGGCACGAGCGGTAAACGACTATCTTTGATCGGATCAAGCGAATGAGCCAACAAATACATCGACGCCGGGTAGGCGACACACGAACAGTCTTGCCTGTTGCCCTCGTTCAGCCGAACGCTTCAGGCGTTCTCACAGCCGTTGACCTGACAGGATTGAGTGTGCAATTCAAGATGGTGAACGCGGCAACGGGTGCGACTGAGATTGCCCTGACATCCACGGGGGTGACAGTGACAACAGCCGCGACCGGCCAGGTGCAGTACGACTTCAGTGCGGCGGGCGTTGACACGGCTGGCGTTTATTGGGGCACGTTTGTGGTGACTCAGAGCAGTGAGACTGATTCGTTTCCGGTACGCACGCAGGATCTGAAGGTGTGCATCGACAGCGACACGTTGACAGCCGAGGAGGCGTATCAGGCGGCGTTGGGGTGAAATGATGAAAAAGAAAACCGTTGTTTGCAAAATATGCTGTAAGGCATTCGAGCGGTTTGCAACGCAACCAGAGGGCAAGTATGGATGGCGGTGTTCCTCAGAGTGCATTCAGGAAGATGCAAAGAGACGTAACGCAAAGGCTTGCGTAAAATGCAACAGGCTTTGCATTACAACTAAGGCGAAGGTGTGTTTTGACTGCAAAACACGAACGGAGTCAGCGGTCTGTGAATTTTGCGGCGATACCTGCAACAAGACCAGAAACAAGCATCAGTTCTGTGATAGAAATTGCCGTCGCAAATTTCTTCGAAGAGTCAGCGTGACACTTGCTGAATGCAAGTGGTGCGGAAAAGACTTCAAGAAGTGGCTCTACGCAAAAGGAGACAGGGGAGGCGGGCAATTTTGCAGTCAGCACTGCAAGCATTCATCGAAGCGGCTGAAACAATATGTAAGAGAAAAGAGCAGGCAGGCAGTCAGAGCACGAAGCAGCGGGCAGTTCAGTGAACAATGGGTTTTGAAGCGATTAAAACAACTGACAGAGAAGACAAGGGAGCTAACAGAAGATGAGCAATGGGCCAAAAAAATTGACAGCCTGAGCAGCGTAAATCGATATCGCGAAGATCAGGCAATCGCCACAAATCTTAAAGACTGGACAAAACACAACCGCAACCAAAAGAACGATTGGAAATATGGTGGAGCATGGAACAGAATTGTTTATTCGGAATTGAAGAGACTCAGGAAACAGGCAGACACGAGCACAGACCAATTATGGATGCTGTGGGTTCTAAATCGAATATCGTCAATGCGAAAGCGAATGAGACGAAAGCAGGCCGCGGGGTGTCACCACGGAGGCTGATGGAAAAGTTTAAGGCAAATCAATACCGATGTTTTTTCACCGGGATTGAATTAGAACGAGAAGATGCTTCCATTGACCACGTGCAGCCAATCAGTAAAGGCGGTAAGCACGATGAAAGTAATCTTGAGTTAGTGCATTCTGCAATCAATCGCATGAAAGGCAGCATGACGGCAGCCGAATTCATTGAATGGTGCGTGAAAGTGGCAGTTCACAGCGGTGGTTGCACACTGCCAAACTGACAGAATTCTTAAAAATGAGATAGGTTCTTCCGCACGAAGGGGGGCCGATACCTCGCTTAAATTGCCCTTCGTTAGAGTTAGTTTTGTTTGCAAGCTGGGGTGAAATATGGCGTCGAAGGCCGTCAAAAAACGCCGCAAGCAGGAGCGGGTAGCCGAGTACAAGCGGGAACGGGGCAACGTGCTGACCGCAGCCGCTGAACGCCGGAAGGCGTCGGGCGGAACGTCCACAATTCTCGTTGAGCCGACAGAGGTTCGGCAGGATTGCAGGCTGGTGACACAGGCTGTTCAACAGCGATGGCCGATCACACCAGACAAAGCGGCAATGGTTGTCGATCGGCTGATGGGCATTATTCAAACAACGCAAGTAATGGCACCGACTGCTGACGGTGGAATCGGGCCGGATCAGGGCAAGGCAGACTCAAACGCCGTGGCGGCGTCCAGGGTATTGACGGCGATGGTGTCACAAAACCAACGCGACGAACAAGCGTCAAAGCCAAAGCAGGGGATGACCGTTAACGTGGGAGTGGCGGTGAATGGTGGCACTGACGACCGACGAACTCGAACACTTGCAATCGCTGAGCGAATCCGAGCTGGCCGAATTTCTTGAAACGCTGCCGACTGACGCACTCGATGGCGTGATTCAGCAGCTACAACAAAAGGATCTGTCGGGAAATTACGCCAGCGAACGAAGCCGACGAACCGCCGAAGCGATCAACGCGAAAACAGCCGCCTCACAGGAAGTCGGGCCGCTGCCACCCGTGGCGAATCCTGACAGACGCGAACGCTGCCGATTGGATCTGGTGGCGTTTTGCCGTGAGTATTTCGCGCCGACGTTTTACCTGCCGCTTGCACCGTATCAGGTTTCGATGCTCGAAAGGTTTCAGCACGTCACACTGCATTCAGGCCGCGATTGTCACGCGGTCAGACGCGGGGGGCTGAAGTCTACCTGTGCGAGAGCCGCAGCGATCTGGGCGGCGATTTACGGGCACAGACGGCTGATTGTGTTGACGGGTGCGACAGACGACAAGAGCAACGAACACCGCGAAAACTTCTTTGCCCTGATGGCCAGCAGTCCGCATCTACAGGATGACTTCCCAGAACTGACTCCGCTGCTGTTAAAGTGGAAGCAGCCAAAGAAACAGTTTCGCCTGGGCGGGCGATTGCTGACTGTCCACCCGAAGGACGAACGCGGGCGAATTGTCTTTCCTGACATTCATGACGCGCCATCGTGTCAGGTTCACGTTGCACCATACAGCCTGATGGCGACCGACGTTTCTGGGTTGTCGTTTGTCGATCGGCACGGCGTTTCCGTGCGTCCGGATCTGCTGATATTTGACGACGTGCAAACGCCACAGTCTGCACAGTCTCCGCTAATGACCGAAGAGCGGGAAGAACAAATCACGAAGACCTTTCTGGGGTTGGCAGGACTGGGACAGAAGATAGCGGCGATCATGGTCTGCACAGTCCGCCAGCATCAGGATCTGACCGAGAGATTCCTGGACAGGAAGCGACATCCAGACTGGTACGGGCAAAGATATAAAAGCGTTTTGAAGTTCCCGGAGCGTGCTGACCTGTGGGACACCTACGCCGCAAAGCTGGGGCAGGGAGCGACACCGGAAGAGGGCAAACAACAGGCACAGGAATTCTATCGGCAGAACAAAGCCGACATGGACGCCGGAGGCGAGGTAGCGTGGGAACTCGATAAGCTGCCAGACGAGTTGACCGCACTTCAGTCGATGATGACCGTGAGGGCATTGGACCCGGAATTCTTCCGCCGCGAGATTCAACAGGAAGGCACGGCACCGGTCAACAGCAGCGGGATGCGGCTGGAGACAACCAGCATTCTCAGCAGGTTGTCACAACACGAACGCGGCAGGATTCCGCAAACAGCCAGCCACGTGACAGCCTTCATCGACAGCAGCGATCAGGTGTTGTGGTGGATGGTCTGTGCTTGGGAGCGAGACTTCTCGGGCGTCATTGTGGATTATGGGACGTGGCCGGATCAGGGCAGGCCGATTTTCTATAAGTCGGATCTGGTCCGCAGGATCTCCCAGGAGAAGCCGGGGGCATCATGGGAAGAGGCATTCGCACACGCGCACAACGAACTGGAACGCGATCTGATTGAACGCTTCCCCGAACTCGATTTGATTCTGAAGGACTGGTCAGACGGTGGGCAGAAGCCCCGCATTGAATCGCAAGTGTCTGCATCCGCAAACAGAAGCCGCATCAGGCCGTCGAAGGGTTTTGCCCCGCGTCCGGGGCGAAAGCCTGTGCATATGTGGGGCGATCAGCACAGGGACCGACAAAACGGGGCGTATTGGCTGGAAAAACGGACAGAGGGAATCCATCATGTGCAGTACGACACAAACATCTGGAAGAGCCATGCGGCACGAAGACTGCTGACGACCGTGGGGGCACCATCGGCAGTATTGCTTCCGGGAAGCGATGAGCGGGCCAACCGATTGCTGGTTGAGCATATGACGGCGGAAACACCGAAGGCCGTCAGTTACGACGGAGCGACGGGCGTAGCGTGGGAGTTACTGCCTGGACGGGATAACGACTGGTGGGACTGTTTTGTAGGTTGCAACGTGGCCGCAAGTATCTGCGGTGTGGGGGTGGCGAATGAGCGGACAGCGAGTAAACAGCGGCGGACCTTTGCATTGCCTGGGGGTGTCCGTGGCTGATCGAGTCTTTCAACTGCCGGGCGGTTTGCCATGTCAGAATTGTGGCGAGATCCTGACGCGAGTGAACCACACCCGGACCACACCGGGATTCATTCTGAGGGAGCGGCACTGCCCCGCCTGTGGGCGAATCAACACGACCTCGGAAAGGATTGTCGCGATCCGTGAGCGCCGGGGAAAGTTCAATGATTCGCAGTAGTAGTTGGCAGGAATGCCAGTGAACTGTTTCCGTGATTGGCACAGCGTGCAATCATGCACGCATGACGACACCCGCCGAACAACTCGCAGCCGACGCACTGAAGCCCGCCAGCATCTCAAACGATGGCGTGAGCGTCAGCAATCGCAGTTTGTCTGAGTTGATGGAATACGAAAAGCATCAGGCAAGCAAAACCGCTGCCGCCTCTCCCCGAACATGGCTGAAGGGTGCGATCCTGAAGATCGTTCCGCCGGGGGGTCACTGATGGGCCGCCGCAGCAAACGCACGCAACCTCAGACCCGTCAGCCGATGGTCCGGGCAAAGTTCGATCTGGCACAAACGACCAGCGAAAACCGCAGGCACTGGACGAACGCTGACGGACTGGCAGCACGAGCCGCGATCAGTCCCGCGGTGCGTCGTGTTGTCCGCATTCGCAGCCGTTATGAGGCAGACAATAACTCATGGTATGCCGGTATCCTGAGAACAGCCTCCAATCACATCGTCGGGGCAACCGGGCCACGCCTGCAAGTGCTGACCGGAGACACCGACGCAAACCGCCGATTAGAGTCCGCATGGCGACAGTGGGCGAACCGGGTGAAGCTGGCCGACGTCCTGCGAACGTGCGTTGAGGCGTATTGGCGTGATGGCGAAGTCTTCGTCATGCGGGGAACCTCGTTGCGGTTTCCGCTGGGATTGGATCTGTTAGTTCTCGAATCCGATCAAATTGCAACGCCGTGGCAACAGTCTCAACTGGTCGATCCGTTCGTTGACGATGGCATCAGGTTTGACCGTGCAACGAACGAACTGGAGTTCTACGTTTACGACCATCACCCTGGACTGAATACGCCTGTCAGCACACTGCAAGGCCAGTGGTATGCGGCGCGTGAGGTGTGCCACCTGTACCGAGCAGAGCGACCGGGACAAACGCGAGGTATTCCGCGAGCGACACCGGCACTGCAAACGCTGCCAATCATGCGACGGCAAGAACTGGCTACACTGTTTTCTGCTGAAACGGCGGCAAACTTTGCCATGTACCTGAAGAGCAATTCACCAGCGATTGATCCGGCAGACAGTCCGGCAGACTTTGCTGAGATTGAACTGACGCGGAATATGCTGACCACGCTGCCGGCAGGCTGGGAAATCGGGCAGGTGGAGCCAAAGCAGCCGGGGCCATTGTACGAGATGTTTCAACGACAGGCGTTGATGTCGTTTTGTCGTTGCACGAACATGCCCTACACGCTGGCGGCTGGCACTGGCAAAGACGCGAATTTTTCGTCATTCAAAGGCGACATGAAAAACGTCTGGGAGCCTGAGGTTCAGGTCGAACAGAACCGCATTCAGATGGACATTGTAGAGCGGTTGTGGCAGTGGTTTCTGGAATCTGCTGTTTTCGTTCCGGGGCTGTTGAACGGCCTTCCGGCGATTGCAGACATTGAACACCGCTGGCACTGGCCGCCATTGCCGGAACTGGATCAGGTCGAAAGTGCTCAGGCCGCTGAGATTCGACTGGCCGCTGGGCTATCGACACCGACTGAAGAACACGCACGACGCGGGAAGGACTGGGATCTGGAATCCGTCCGGGCCGCTGCTGATTTTGGTGTGTCGATTGAGGAATATCGCCGGGCGGTTTTCAGCAAGACATTCGGAATCCCGATGGCCCCCGCTATTCCCGGTGGTGGACCTGCATCACCATCAGCACCAGCAACAGGCCAGCAACCACCAACCGCGGCGGCTGGCGAATACACCACACTCGGACAGCGGGCATTCACGAACAATCAAAAGCGAATCCGGAAAACCCTGGACGCGTTGACGGTCGGCGAAATGTCCGAAGTGATGGCCGATCAAACTCTGCAAAGTATCGGCCTGAGTCCTGAGAGGTCGAAGGCTTTGATTGACGACGCACTGGGCAACGGTGTGTCTGATGATGAGATTGAACAGGTTGACGCTGAAGCCGACTTCGACGTTGCCGCTGCATTGTCTGACGTGGACCTGAAGCCGTCTGCCGGGATGATCGAAGAGGCGAAGCGAGGGCTGGCATGGCGTGACGAACACAACCGCGGCGGGACCGCTGTTGGTGTTGCGCGAGCACGAGACATAGCCAACGGGAAAAATCTGTCGCCTGAGACAGTTAGCCGAATGGTTTCGTTTTTCAGTCGTCATGAAGTGGACAAAAAGGGCAAGGGGTTTTCGCCTGGCGAAGACGGGTTCCCATCTAACGGGCGAATCGCCTGGGCCTTGTGGGGCGGTGACGCTGGCAAGTCGTGGGCGCAGTCGAAGTTTGAGCAACTGAAAAACGCTCGTGAGGTGGCGAAGTGAAAATCATCAGCCTAACAAACAAGCTGCACCTGCAAGCCGCTGATGGCAACAGGCCGCGACGGTTCAGGATTGAGGCGTACAACGGCGGACTGCTGCCGGTCGATGGATTTGAGTATCCGGTTGTCGTGGATCTGCGAGGACTGGAGACGCCGAATCAGATTCCGATTCTGATTGACCACCGCAAAGAAGTCGAAGCAACACTAGGGATCACTGATGCAATCGCGAACACAGGCGAGACGCTGACGCTGGCCGGATTGGTCACGGGAGTGTCGCCATTGGTTCAGACGGTTCTCGCACAGGATGCAGCCGGGCAAACATGGCAGGCGTCAATCGGGGCACGCGTGCTGGAGTCTGTGGAAATCCCCGAAGGGCAAACAGTGAACGTCAACGGTCAGGACATTTCCGGGCCGTTTGTGTTGGCTGTGAAAAGTGTGTTGAAAGAGACCTCGATACTGCCGCTTGGTGCGGATTCGAGCACGTCAGTTAATTTGGCTGCATCCGCAGCCGCAGCATCGAAAGGGCTGGTTATGTCGTTTGAAGATTGGGTAAAGAGTATTGGAATGGATGCGGCTACGCTGAATCCAGAACAGCAGGCTGCGTTGCAGGACGCCTACGCTGCAAAGATGAAAGTTGCGGCTGCGGACAACATGCCGGACAAAAAGCCGGAGCCTGTGGCCGCTGTTGCACCAACCACAGCCGCAGCCGCTGCACACGTTGACCTCGTGGCAAGTATGCGTCAGCAGATGGCCGTGGAGCATCGCCGGGTTGCTGCGATCAACGCCGCTGCCGGTGGACATCACGACATTGCAGCGACTGCCATTGAGCAGGGCTGGAGTGCTGAGAAGACTGAACTGGAAGCACTGAAGCGACGTGTTGCGACCGAACGGACGCGACCGACTTCGTTCAGTGCTGCACAGGGCAACGGGGATCAGACCCGAATCCTGCAAGCCGCCTTGTCTATCGCACGTGGGCACAACGTCGAGAAGCATTTCACCGACTCCGAATTGCAGGCCGCACACAGTCAGTATCGTGGCCGTGTTGGTCTTCAGCAGGTTATCATTCAGGCCGCTGCTGCGAACGGAATGCCGATCCATGTCGGCAGCCGATTGCATGACGGCAATCTGAGAGAGGCCCTGCAATATGCGAGCGGTCAGAATCTCCAGGCTGCATTCAGCACGGTCAGCCTTCCGGGCATCTTCAGCAATCTGGCCAACAAAGAACTGTTGGCCGGGTTCGAAGAAGAGGACAACAACTGGGAAGAAATCAGCGACGTGAAGAGCGTTGCCGACTTCAAGACCCACACCAGTTATCGTTTGCTCGATGACATGGAATACGAGGAACTCGGGCCGGGCGGACTCATCAAGCACGGCAAAATCGGTGAAGAGTCTTACACGCGGTCTGCTGACACCTACGCGAAGATGTTCAGCCTGACCCGTCGCGACATCATCAACGATGACCTCGGGGCATTCGATGATCTGCGTGTACGTCTCGGACGCGGTGCAGCACGTCGCCTGAATCGTTTGGTGTGGACGACCTTTCTGGCGAATCACACCACGTTCTGGACGACTGCCCGGACGAACTACATTGAGGGCAGCACGACCAACCTCGGGACCGATGGCGTTGGCCTGAGTGCTGGTGTGAAGGCATTCCGTCAGCGGAAGTCGCCACTGGTCAACGGTGCTGAAGCATCCAGCCAGATGACGCTGGGTGGCCGTGCAACAAAGCTGCTGGTTCCGCCGGAACTGGAAGCCGTTGCCGAAGCCCTGTACGTCGCACGCAACCTGAACGCTGTGAAGGCCGCTGACGCGAACATTCACGCTGGCAAGTATCGCGTTGTTGTTGCGTCTGAACTGTCTGACTCGGCCTATGGTGGCGGCTACAGTCCGACAGCCTGGTACCTGTTTGGCGACACGCTGAAGCCGGTTGTGACTTCGTTCCTGAATGGCCAGCGTTCGCCAACCGTTGAATCTGCTGACGCCGATTTCAACACGTTGGGCATCCAGTTCCGCGGCTACCACGACTTCGGCTGTTCGCAGTCCGAATACCTGGCAGGCGTCAAGTCGAAGGGCGCTGCATAGTCGCCTGACGGTTCATTCACCCGGCGACAATCGTCGCCGGGCCTTTTCTGAAAACATCCAATTTGGAGATGATACAAATGGCACAGGTTCCGGCGTTTTTGGTGAGTGGTGACGATGCACTGGATTACACGCCAGGTTCTGCTGTCACCGGTGGAGATGTCATTGTTCAGGCTGGTATCGTCGGCATTACAGCGACCGATCTGGCAGCGAGCGAAAAGGGATCGGTCAGCATTGAGGGGTTGTACGATGTCCCGAAGACGACCGGGGCCTGGGTTCTCGGTCAGCCTGTGTATTGGGACGCAACCGGAAACCCTGACAGCGGAGACGCTGGGACCGGTGCGGCGAATCAGACCGGGCCGGGAATCTACATGGGCGTCTGCACGAAGACCGCTGCAAGCGGTGACAACCTCGGGCAGGTGCTGCTGAATGCCCCGTATCCGAATCGGGCTGTCAGCGTGACAGCAACCACGGGCGGAGCGACCACGGGACTGATTCCGGCGGGCGCGTCCTACGTCACTGTAACCAGCGACAGTGCCGACAAGCAGATTAGTCTGCCAGCCGGTTACGTTGGTCAGGTGTTGCGGATTCTTGTGGGCACCACAGGCTGCGAGTTGATTTCAGCAGTGGCCGCTGACAAGGTGAACGAAGTGACTGTCGGAGCCACGAACGAACTGGCGTTGACGGCTGAAGCCCTCTACACCTGTGTCTACACGAAGTCCGGTTTCTGGATTGTGACTGGCCTGACAAAGTTGGGCGCAGCACAGGCCGCACTGGTTCCTGACGCACGATAAGGCTAACAAATGGCGACCGGCTTTGAAGATGCTGTCACGCAAGCTACCGAATCACTCTTGGCATTCGCTGGTGAGTCTTGCACGTACCTGAGAGGGGCATCTTCAGCCGTCGTCACGCTACGCCGTAGCAGTCTGGCCCCGCAGTACATGGACACAGGCGTTGGGCAAGTTGTCGAGGTCAGGCCGGTGGATTTCATCGGTCTGACTTCGAGCCTACCCTATGCGGTTCCGCAAGCTGGCGACAGGATCGTTTGCGGTGGCAATCGGTACGAGGTCACACCGACAACAGGTGATAAGGTGTATCGACAAATCACGCCGACGATGACCCGGATTCACACAAAACAGGTTTGATTCATGCCGACAGTTAGCCAGTCAACTGAAGCCTGTGAAGCGATCCGAAACCGAATCAACAGCGGTGAGGATTACGCTCTTGAAGTACGGGCAGAAGTGCGGGAAGAAATCACGGAAGACCTGCAGGAACTCAGGCAACTGAGGGTTGATATTTGCCAGGAGTCGGAAGAGCAACTGGCAGAAACGATTGACCTGCAAGACAACACGAGCCACATTATCCGCGTCTGGATTCGAAAGAAACTGGACACGACAACACAGGACGAAATCGAGCAACTAAAGCTGCTGAAGAGGCAGATTGAATTGCGGCTGTTGAATTACGTGACAGCAGACTGGCGCGTGAGAGTTTGGGAAGTGAGCAGCACACAGGCCCCAATCCTGGAACGTGACATGCTGCATCAGGACCGTTCATTCGTTGCCAGCGTTTCGTGTCGTGTCGAGGTGAAGCCATGAAAGCGGCAATCACTATCGACGGCGTGGAGATTCTGGTTCCGGAATTGAACGGGCTGGCCACGAAGGGCGGGCGGCGGTTGGCACAGATTGTTTTGAAAGCCGGTCTGAACGTGATTGGCAAACAGATGCAGCGCGACCTCGATCCAAAAGTGAAAGAGGCTGGAAAAGCGGTCGGCAATCGCGTTACCATTTACCGGCAGAACGTCACGCGTGCGAAGGTCGGTTTCAATGTCGGCAAGAACGCCAGCAAGGTTCCGTTCACTCGCAAGCGGACATCGAAAGGCGGCATCGGAATCGGGCCGCAAAATGTTCACTGGTATATCACTGGCACAAACGAGCGATGGCGATACGGAGACCAGGGCAGGACGGCATCTGGTAAGCCGTTGAGCCTGAGACAACGCCGAGCATCGAGCATTCGCAGACAACAACAAGGGGCGATGACAACAGGGAAAATGCCAAGTCTTCAGGAAAGACTGGCTGCGAATGCTGCAAGGAAATCACTGAGTGAGGTTCGGTCTGTCATGCAACGGGCAGGCGGTCGATATCTGGAAGCACGGGCGAAGAAAATCGAAAAGCAGATGGCGAGAACACGTGCAGCCGCTGCTGAACGACGTTTGTTAATAGCAACCGGAAAGGGTTGAGAGATGGCCAACAAAGTTCCAAGTAAAGGCACCGCGCTTCTGATGGAAATCACGAGCGTTTACACAGCCTTCCCACAGATTACCAGCCTGAGCATTTCAGGCGAAAAGGCTGAAACAGTTGACACCACGACGCTGGACGGCGGAGCGTCGAAGACTAAAGCCAATACCGGCTACGTTGACAACGCCACGATCAGCGGTGAGTGCCTGTATGATCCGGATGACACGGTTCACACCGCGTTCATCACGAAGGTTCGAGCAGCCGGGACGAACAATTTCAAAGTGACCTACGCTGACGCGACACCGACGAACGAAATCTATTCCGGTCTCGGTCTCGGGTTTGACCGCAGCGTTTCGCCTGCGGACGTGTTGCGAGGTTCATTCACGATTGAAACGACCGGGGCTGTCACCTGATGAAGGCCAGGTTGCATCTTCAGCAGTTCTGCGACGTGTCACAAGTCACGCCAGAACTGCAATCGTTGGTGTCATGGGTTCCCGGCAAAGACGCTGCCGGGAAATCCGTGAGCGTTGCTGTGTACGCGGCGGGCACTGTGTTTGAGGGGCCGATAGCGTTGCAGCTATGCAGGACAGGGCAGGCGGCACCAGCAGACGACGAATGTGCCGAAGCCCTGAACATGACTCAGCAACAGATTGATGTGTTGCGAGTCGAATACGAGATGAACAATCTCGGGATCAACAACAAAGGCGACCGCGATTTGTATCGTGCTGGCGTGATTCTTGGGTACAATGCGGACCTCACGTACAAGCGTGGGCCGAAGTGGGACGAATACCACGCGGCGAAAGCGAAAATTGAAGGCGAAGAAATATGAGCATCTTTGACAGGTTGAAGCGGCGGCAATCGTTGCCAGTTGGTGACACAGGTTTACACGTTCAGGAATTGACGTTCCGGCAAATCAACACGGTTGCCGCACTGACCGACGCCGACGCGAAAACGTGGTTGAGTCTGGCGTATTGTCTGGTTGATGAACATGGGATCAGGGCATACAAAGAGACGCCAGACGAAACGCCAGAACAGTTGGCCGCACGCGTGAAGGCGGACGCCGAAGATCAGGTTACGCCGGGGCTGCTGAATGCGATCATGCGAGCGATGGAAAAACTCAGCAAGCCGGTGGATGGGGAAGCCCTGACAAAAAACTGAGGCGAGACTTCGAAGCGAAGTTTGCGGCGGAGTTCGCGCGAAGTCTCGGTAGGTTTGATTGGTGGAATCTGAGGGAAGAACATACGCCGTTTCAGTGGCAGGTTCAATTAGCCATGTACGTAGCAGCGCCATGGGGTGAACGTCGTGCCGATCTCAGGCAGGCAATCAGCACGGCTAATCTGATGGCCTGCCAGATGACGGCAGAGAATGCCACGTCTGAATGGTTCAGCGACACGGTACAGGCGTTGACGGATTATCTGCCGACAGGTGACGACGGGCCGGATTACAGAGCCTTAGCAGCGATAAGGGCAAACGATGGCGAGCCTCGGTGATCTGGTTGTGAATCTGGTGGCCAATTCGCAGGGCATGGCGACCGGCCTGAAACAGGCTGAGGGATACCTGACCGCCTTTGCGTCTGCTGCTACCGCCTTCGCCGCTGCAAGTGTTGCGAGGTTCGTCCAGGTTGGTTCCGCCTTCGACGACATGGCACAGCGAACAGGCGTTGCTGTCGAGGCACTGAGCACGTTGAGTTACGCCGCGAAGCTGAGCGATACCAGTATTGAGGCCGTGCAAGGTGGCCTCATGAAGATGGCCAAGTTCATGGGCGACCTGCGCGGCGGATCTGATGAAGCCGCGAAGAAGTTGCAGGCGTTGGGCATTTCAGCCACTCAGATTCTGGCAGCGAATCCAGAACAGCAGTTTAAGATTTTTGCGGATGCAATCGCGGGAATCGAAGACCCGTCAGAGCGGGCCGCGGCTGCGATGGAAATATTCGGCAAGGGGGCCGGTGAGTTGCTGCCATTGCTTCAGCAGGGCGGGCAGGGAATCGAGGCACTCCAAGAACAGGGCCGCGAGTTTGGCGCGTACATGAGCACGGAGGTGGCACAGTCTGCCGCACAACTCGGGGACGGAATCGACAACCTGACAACCGCATTCACGGGGCTGGCTGTGCAGGTCGGTTACGTGTTGTCGAAAGCCCTCGTTCCGTTGTTAAACACGGTGGCGAAACTGGTTGCCGAATATAGCGATTTCTTCGCAGCGATTGCAGTTACCGCGGCGGCTGTTGGTGGTGTTGTTTTGGCGATGAAGGCCGTGACACTGGCGACACAGGCTTACGCGAAAGCACAGGCCGTCGCATTGGCCCTGAGCAGTCCAAAAGGCTGGATCATTCTGGCCGCTGGGTTGGCCGCTGCTGCATTCGCGACA
>JBDKIW010000463.1:0-17837 GCA_039796955.1 Planctomycetota bacterium | reverse complement strand
CGTATCAGCCGACAAATCACAACCGCTAGTCCCGCTCTTCATGCGCTGCAGCAGCGCCCCAATCACCAGGATTCCGCAGCAACCTTGGTACGACTGGCAATCGCAATTGATCTCCAGTGGTCGTCAGCCAGTCGTCCAGTTGTTGTCTGAGTTTCTGCAGGACAGCCGTCGACGTGACCTCGGCAGCAAGATTTTGCTGTTCGTCCGGGTCGATCGCAAGATCGTACAGTTCCTCAGCAGGTCGCTGGTGATAGCGCCGCAGTCTGGCCGCAGCAACAGGATCCTGAAGTGCCGCCGCCTCCCATTCTGCAAAAAATGCACGCTGGCCCAGTCGCCCGGCCACAAGGTCGATATGCGTTGTGAAGGCCGCATCCGGACGGAGATTGCGAATGTATTTCCAGCGATCCGTACGCACAGCTCGCATCGGATACACATTCATCCGATTGTCATTGACATGCGATGCAAATAGCACATCGCGGTGAGTGTGAGTTCGATCCAGCAGGACCGGCAGAAATGAACGTCCGTCGATTCCGTCCGGTGCTTTTCCGCCAGCCACTTCCACAAGAGTGGGCAGGAGATCAATCCAGGACGTCATGGCCGCTGTCCGCCCGGGACGAATTTGGCCCGGCCACGAAACAATCAGAGGTGTTCGCAGGCCGGCATCGTAGAGATTCCATTTGGCAAATGGCCACTGCGCTCCATGATCTGACGAAAACACAATGATTGCACCGGGACGATGTTCTCGAACGGCAGACACAATTGTTCCAACATCCTGATCCAGTCGCGAAACTGCGGCTGCATAACGTCGACGCCACAGTTGAGTCTGCGGAGTCTCGAGACTGCCGGCGGGCAACGGTAATGGCTCTGTTCCGGTCCACTCGGAAGCATCCGGCCACGGAACATGCGGCCAGTTACTGCCCACCATCAGACAGAAAGGCCTGGTGCTTGAGCCGGAACGCTGGCGGAGAAACTCGACCGCTGCCTGAATCCCGCCGTGATCGTGAAATGTATCATGGGCAAATTGATCAAATCCGTAGTCCGCAGTGTGGCCATAGTGCGAAACCTTGCCAAAGGCCGCCGTCTCATACCCCAGCTCCTGAAAAAATGAGGGCCATTTCCGCAAACTGCCATGCGGTTTCCGGTGATTGGACTCCACTCCATTTCGCGCTGGCCAGAGCCCGGTCAACAACGCCGCACGGCTGGGGGCACAGCTGGGCGAGACCACAAAAGCTCGGTCAAAGACCAGCCCTGAATCTGCCAGGTTCTGCAGGTGAGGTGTTTGCAGCCCCGATCCACCCCATGGCGTGCCGTCCAGCACACTGAAGTCGTCCGCAAGAATCACCACGATATCTGGTGACGTTGCCCTCTCGTCTGCAGCCGGTGCGGGATGCAGAGATTCCTGTGTCGCCGTAAGTACAGAAGGAATCGCCAGCACACACCACAGGGCTGCAAGTCGGAGAAGCGGCATCGACAACCCACAAACAAAAGTGATCAGCATGCGATTCCATATCGAACGGACGTAAAACCATCGAACAGGCAGACTGGACGCAGAATCCACAATGCGACAAGCATGAAATCGGGGCATCCTGCGAATCGTGGCAAGCCGCCGGCCTCACCAGATCTTCCCAGCCACAGTGTATCATTCCGAGGTGACTGTCAAAGCCTCGGCACGTCTGCTGCCAATCTTCAGCGATCGGCGGCCCCGGTTTCCGCAGCCTCTCGAACAGCGGCCACACCTAATTCCGGTCCACGATCCGCCGGCATTGAAGCGTGCCAATGCACCACGTCCCGCGCTAACGCCTCCGCAAGTTCAGCCTGCTCGCTCGCCAGGTTCACCGACTCGCCACGATCCTGGTCCATGTCGTACAATTCACGGGCGCTGCCGTCGTAACTGCACAAGAGCTTCCACCGTCCTCGACGCACCGCCAGATCCGGCTGCGGAGTCGGCAGTGCCGGCGGTGCTGTCTTGCGATCGGGAGGTCGTCGCCAGAACAACGGTTCCTCCCGCGAATCCACCGATTGCCCCAACAGTGTCGGTAATACGTCCTCGCCATCAAGTGTGATCGAAGTATCAAATCGCGTCCCTGCCAGCCGTATCAGCGAGGGAACAAGATCAAATGCCGCAAACACGGACGTCGAGTTGACGGTCCCCTGCTTCTCCGTGGCGATTAACCCCGGGCCCCAAACCACCAGCGGCGAACGAATGCCCCCCTCATACAGTTGTGTCTTCGCACCGCGAAAAGGCCCCGCACTGCCCGCGCCCGGCTCAGGTCCATTGTCCGAGCAGACCAGAATCAGAGTCGGTCGCTCCACGTCTGAGTTCTCACGTAGAAACGCAAATAATCGACCGAGCTGCCGATCCATGGATTGCAGCACTGCATGGTACAACCCCCGTTTGCCCTCCGCCCATTCCGTCACCGGCGGCCAATAGGGACTATGCACATCATCCGGCCAGACATTCAGGTAAAACGGCTGCCGGCGCGCAACAGCCCCCTTCGCAAATTCCATCGCTGCCTCCACATACCCCGAGGTGATGCGGGAGCGTGGCATCCATGTCACCGGGGATCCCAGTCGCTCTGCATCGGCCCAGATCCGCCCCGGTTTCTGCTGACCGGGACGCTGCGTCAACGGCAACAGCTTTGGTCCCATTCCCTCAAAATTCGTCAGCGACTGGTCGAAGCCATACCGAGCAATCGCGGGGGCATCATCGACGTCCCGCTGACCACCCAGGTGCCACTTGCCGAAATGACCCACCGCATAGCCCGACGCCTGAAGTTGTCGAGCCAAAGTGGGAGCCTCCGGATCCAGCCAGTCCGCAACGCCACGGCGTGCATTGTCCGCACGGTTGTTCAGGTACGAAGTGATACGCCAGCGCTGGGGATACTGCCCCGTCGTCAATGCACAACGCGACGGCGAACAGATCGGTGCGTTCACATAGAACTGCTCAAACCTCAGCCCCTCCGCCGCCAGACGATCAATCTCCGGGGTTGCCGCTTCCCGATTACCAAAACAGGAAAAATCGCCCCAGCCCAGATCATCAATAAATACAACTACGATATTGGGACGCTGATCCTGACCTGCCCCAGGACACTCGCGTCCCGTCACTCCACCCACCAATACCAGCCAGACCAGGATTGCCTTTCCCAGCCAGCCACGGACAGACGGATGACCAGTCCGCAGACCGCCATAACGCGTTCGGTACTCTGCCATTGCGCCCCCACGAACTCAGATGATCGAACCACCTGGGGAACCTGATTCCACCCGTCAAACCACAGGCGTTCGGCGAAACCTCGGCCCTCGGCCGTCCAGACAGCTCCGGCCGACAACGTGGTCCACCAGCCCTCGGACTCTCAGGCCAAAGTCGCTCTCCGCGGCTCGGCCTGTCCCAGAACTGTTGACGTTTCTCCACACGTCCGCAGCCTCGCTGAAATCCAACCTCCGGCACACCGATTTCGGCGTTTTTTTCTGGAATCTGCGGCGAAACTTGTTCCGCGCACAGGCCGACCGCTGGGCCGTGATTCCGTATCGAGTGTCTGAGACCTCGTTTCGATGGCCTTCACGCGTTCCAGCGTAACACAAGAGAATCCAGCGACGCGATCGCTAAACCACAGGATTCGCTGTGTCTCGAATCAAATCGAATCGACGACGCTCCAGAGCAAAGTGTATCGACACAATGCCAACTGTCACGACATCGTTCATCGCTCTGAGAAACTCGCCACCTTTCGCCTCAACGTGACTTGCCCTGGCTTCGTGCTCAACACGAAGCTCAATCAAATCGCTCTTAACCTGGCATCTCGTGTGACGTAGCAGAGTTGCGGGCTACCTCAGGCCGGGGTAGCCCGCTTTTCTACTGAAGCTCCAGTTGTCGCGTGGCCTGCAGCACACTGCAGACGAGCTCACACCGGTCGATCAAGATCGGTGATCGCCAGCAGAATTGCCTGATCCATTACGAGGGGGGAGACTTCCTGCTCAGGCGAAGCAGCCTCCGTGTTCGGATCCCGAATCACCATGGCATGGCCAGTTGCAACATTCGCAGTGCTCAACAAGTCCGATTCATTCCCCGTCCACGCTGAGTCTGTGAATCGAGACTCGGTTGACACGAAGCTCTGCTGAGATTCGTGACGCTGCACTCGTTCCGATCGCGACATCGCTGCCAACTGCGCGGGACCGTCCATGGCTTCCAGCGGATTCGCGAGCAGAGCCAGACTGGCCTCGTCAGTGACTCGCAGGGAGTTAGTCCCCGCAACACTGAATTCCAGATACTGGCTCCATGCCGTTGTCCGATTATCACTGGTCACTGCGCGAATCCAGAAACGGTGCGGTGCTCCGGGCAACAGACTGACCGGCACCGACCATTCGGTCTGAGTGACGTTGGCGGCAGACACAATAAACTGCAACGGCTGCATCCGCGTCACCCAGACTTCATAAGATACGGCGTTGGGAAAGGCCATCCATGTCAGCTTGAGATTCTGCGAGGAGACACTCCCGGAGGGACTCAACAACACGGGACGGTCGCTGATGATCAGATCCACACCAGCTGACCAGTCACTTCGAATACCAGTCACGGTGGATTCGGCAATCGCCCACCAGCGATAACGGCCATTCGCTACCGGCGACAATGGTGTGAACGTGGGTGACGTCAGCCCTCGTACATCGATCACGACTTTCCCGGTGACCGCGTTCCGCAATTGGAATCCATAACGATCAGCGCCTGCCACTCCACTCCACTGAAACACAGGTTGCGGCTCTGCGGTGAAGACCAGCGGCCCTGCCGGTACCGGCGGAGCAACCACCGTAAAGTCAGCCGGATTGCTCCACCATGCCTGGTACTTACCTCGCACCAGAGCACGCACCCAGATTCGCCACCGAGCGAGTCCAAGGTCTACCGTGGGTTCCCAATTGTTCGTTGTAACGATGTCCCGAATCACTCCGGACTGCCCGGTGGAGAGGTTTGAAAGATACACTTCGTAAGCATCGGCGCCGGGGATTGCTGCCCACGCGACAGGCATCCGTGGATTTGCCACGCGGCGGGGAAGCTCGGGAAGCGTTACCTGAGTGTCGATCTCAAACGACTGACGAAGCGACCAGGGAAGACGCTTTCCATCAGCCTTTACTGCCTGAACCCAGAACTCATACCGGCCAATGCCCAGATCCATATCGGGCACATAAAAATTGTAGGGAACGGTTGTCAGCACCTGCGGATTCCGGCCTGTGGATGTATTGGAAATCCAGACACGATATTCCACTGCGCCGGAAACTTCCGACCAGTAAAACTCGGGCCGCTGCAAGCTGAGCGCACCATTTGGCGTGTAAATCGTGGGGCGAATCGCGGTCACGAAAATCCGGAACTCCTGGTACTCGGTGCTGTACCCATTGTCCTCCCACGTAGCAAAATCACCGTCGGGACCGGCATCTTCAAGATAGTAATAAACCGTGGCGCTCCCCGATTTAAAAGAATTCGGACGAACGATGAATTCCCCGGACATCAGGTCGTCGCTCGGAACAAAAGTCGGATCCGGAATCAACCCCGGATTATCGCTGTAGTAAACCCGCACCCGCACCAATTGCTCCTCACCAACTCCCGGTGAAATCCCGGTGAGCGGGACCCGGATTTCCTGAGTATCTTCGGGGATCACAATGTCCCCGATGACGTCGTTTGTCGGCGGCAGATTCTCGACGGCACGAACCCATGGCCCTGTTGCGGCACCGTTTGCCAGATTGCGAAATAACCGCAATCCATCTTTGTAAAAATCTGCTGCCACAAGGTCGTCGCGACCGTCCCCGGTAAAATCCGCCACGGCAAAGGCCCGCGGACTGTGATCTACCCGCCGCTCTCCCGAGGACGTATAAATCCCCGGCGCGATGGCCGTACGGAAGTCAAAAAACGAACTGAAGTAGGCACTGAGCGAAATCAGGTCAGGCCCGGCTCCATTCAGTTCGCCAAGTGCAATCTGATTCGTTCCCGGGTAATAGGACAGGATGAATTCCGGGGCTGAGAATTCTCCATTTCCCAGACCGTTCGCAGTCAGGACCTGTTTACTGACGTCCAGCATCAGCATCAGATCAGCTTTGCCATCCAGATTCAGGTCGTCAAGCAGCAGATTCCGGACACCTCCGCTGAGCTGAATGGTGCCGCCGGTTTGCAGACCCGTCGCAGAACCGAACAGGATCTGAACCAGCGGCATCTCGACGCCCGCGGCAATGACGTCCGGAAGCCCGTCAGAATTCAGATCTGCTACAGCCAGTTGTGAAGGATTCAGGTCCAGCAGCGTTTTCTTCGGTGCCGAAAAGACGCCATCCGCTGTGCCGTACAGAATGGCGACAGAGTTTTCGCCAGCCAGGGCCACAATCACATCAGGATATTCATCCTGATTGAAGTCCGCCGTCAGGACACTCTGCGGATTCACACCCACAATCAAATCATTCTGACGCTCCAGGACACCGCCCACAGTGCCGTAATACAAACTCAAAGAGTCATCCAGCGAATTGGCGGTCACGACATCCGAAAAACCGTCAAAATTAAAATCTCCCACGGTCACACTCACTGGCCCTGCACCAACCGGCAGACGCTGATTCGGCGCAAACAGGCCCTCGCCCAGTCCGCGATGAAAATTGAGTGTATTCGCTGTCGGCCCCACTGACAGCACATCCAACTGCCCGTCACTGTTTGCATCAGCCGCCAGGACGAATGTCGGCTCATTCCCCTCCGGCTCTGAAAGGATGATCGTCTGACGGATTGGTGACTCCGTCTGCTCCGCGGGATTCCGCAACAGAATTGTCAGGTCGGTGGCATCAAAGGCTGTTCCGGCGTTCGCTGTCGTCACAACCGTGTCGGTAACACCATCGCCATCAAAATCTCCATCGGCACTCTGAACCAGCAAGCCCGGCAGAGCCGTCACGAACGTCGATGACAAAGGCAACTCGCCGGCAATCGTGATCCGATTAAAAGTGGATGTTCGATAAGGCTTGACACTATTCTGCGTCGTCAGTCGAAGTTCCAGTCCATGCTGACTGCCTGGTCCCTCCTGCAGATTCGACTTCCGCAACGGAATCACCCGTCCCTCAACATCCAGTTCCGAACTCAACTCATAATGCCCAGGCGTTGTCTGGCGAAATCGCGTCACCCGCGTTTGATTCAGCGTCGTGCCGCCGGAATTCCCGTCCGTGATCTCGGAAAACAAGACCAGATGGGCGAGGGGCCCCGTATCCGACTCAACTACCAGTTCAAACGGACTCAAACTCACGCGATCCGGCCCGCTGAATCCAACCGGCATCGGCGTCCCGAAGCTGCCGTCACCAAGGCCGGGAAAGACACACAACCCGAGATCAGCGTCAAATCCAATCCAGTCGATGATCTGGTCGCCATCCATGTCAAACAGTCGACCCGTCCCGGCTTTATTGTCCCGGCCGGGATACACGCCCGCCTCCACTAACTCCCCGGACGCCGTTCCCAGAAACACACGACTGCGCCCTATCAGTTTTTCGTCTACGTCCAGCATGTATTCGTCGAACAGCAAGTCCGCCAAACCATCATTGTTCAGGTCCTCACTGAGCAGCGTGCGAATCCCGGCACTGAATTGCGATTCCACCAGCGGAATAAACTGGGCCGTGAAGAACTGCCCCTCATGATTGCCCTGCAGAATCTGCACCCCGCGTACATTCAGCGAGTTATACTCCACAGCCATATCCGTCAGGCCGTCATTCGTAAAATCCGCGAAAAGTGCCCCGCCCGGGTTGTACCAGACCGGAGCTCCATTCTCAGCGGGCAGGCCCCCGGAAAACATCGTCAACGTTTCACCACTGGCTTCCAGGCTGAATACCTCAAACACACCGCCCGCCTCAGCCACCAGCAACTCCTCACGCCCGTCGCCCGTGATATCTGCAGCCAGAGTCCGAGTCGGTACGAAGTTTGTGACCAGTAGCGGTATTACTGTCGTCGAATGAGTGCCATTCGCATCCATATCCATTCGAACCATGCGCATCGGCCCGCCGCCCGGGGAGGACTCTACGTAGACAAGCTCGTCCCGACCATCCCCATCAAAGTCTGATGCCAGGAGGTGCTGATAGTTGACGGCAATCCCGCTTTCATACATCTGCTGAAACGAAATTCCGGAGGAACCAAAAAGCGGATTCCCGTCTGTATCCCGGATACTGCCATCATCAATCAGGTTGACCCTCAGGTAGCCCTTCCCAGTCAACCCCTGAACCGTCACTAACCATTCCTGACCATTCCCCATCACGCTCACAGACTGCCAGCTCACCCCATCGAAAGGCGTCACCTGAAAATCCGACGAATCCACACCCGTCACCGGTTCACTCAGCCGTAAAATCCACGACGCAGACTCCTTCACAACTCCCTCTCCTGCCAGCTCAAACGATTTCACACGCGGAGAGGCCGATAACAGGCACCGTTGTTCCAGAGATTCAACCGGAACTCGGTGGGACCCACGCGGTCGACGCGATGTCGCTAAGGAACTGCGGAACAATGAGGAAAGTCGATTGAGCAGAGAATCAGACATTCCGAAACTTTCAAAAAAGAGAGATGTTTAATGAAGGAGTGACGCGAAAAATCGAACAACAGACATTCGGTCACACGCAGGTACCGACAATAGATCAACAGGCATCGCGGCACGGCAGAATTGCGCGGCGGACAAGTCGGTGGGTATTTCCCTCCAAACTAAACGCAGGTTCAATGCAGAATTCCGGGTAAAATCCTGGGATTCATGGAAAAAATGGCGGGATTCGAGGTTGGACGTGGTTGAAAAACGTCCAAATTCAGTCTTTGAGACGACCCATAGTCCCTGAATTCTCCAGTTTTACATGTGCGGTTGGTGAAGTCGCAACGGGGCTGCGATTATGCGGTCTGGTGCATTCCATGAAATCGTCAGGGCTCCGTGCGTTCATGCCGATCCGCCACCTCCGCAGCCTACGCAGACTATGCAGCCTGAATGTGACTTCAGCTGATGCTGTTGGCATGGCCGCACGATTCAAAGCAGAACGGTGTTGCAGAAGTCGATGATGGTGGTTGCGCGGTAAGTTTATTTCTGCCCGTCGAACACCGCCTGCAGGTGCTCAAATCGATCGATGCCGTACCGAACTGTCGCTGCAGAATCCTTTGCCGAATTTGGATGCCCCTGAAATAACCACATGCGTAACGTGGCCGTTCAGACCAACTCATGACTGAAGGTGCCCAAAGATCCAGGCGTCGACTGGCGAGGTTTCTAACGATGGAAAACCGGCCGGCTCCTGCCCGCATGTCACTCTCTCGCTGATAGAGAACCTTTTCATACCCAACGACAGCCGTGCATGCGACGCCTGCCTGCGGTGAACGTCACAGTTGTTCCAATGCCTCCAGACTCTCAACTGGTGCCGCCCCCGGGACCTGACATCGTCTGCTGACGGGCGCTGCAGGATCGACTATGAGCACTTGCAGCTTCAACGTCTTACCTGTGGTAGCACTGTCGCCTGGTTCCCTCCATCCCCGCGCTAACGGAAAACCCTGGGTAAGAGGTCATGCCGTTGGCAAGTGACAGATTAATGCTGAAAGCTGCACGTGAAACCTGTCAAAACCTGAATGCGTCATTGCGTCTGAAACGTCTCTGGAAGTGCGGGCACGGGAAATCGCTGCGGGCGAATTCGCCCCGGGATCCGGGGTTTCGATGGACTCATGCATCCACTCAGACTAGATTTGCCGAGTATAGGACACGCTCGCACTTTAACGCACTCCGCCGAAAGTACTCAACGTTTCATGTACCGTCAGGTTGGGGGATATGGAATGCCAAAGAAACCGTTGCCTCCCCATCAGCGACGGTGGCTGGTAAACGAACTGCGCGAGTGGGAGTCCGCCGGTGTGCTCCAGTCCGGACAGGCATCAGAAATTCTCGGGATGTATCAATCCGAGAAGACCGCCGCTGCAAATACCAGTGCCCGGATTGTCAATGCCCTGATGAGCACTGCCGCGATGCTGGTTCTCACCGGCGTGCTGCTGCTGATCTCCTTCAATTGGCAGCAACTCACAACGACCAGCAAACTGACGATCATCTTCGGCGCGATCCTCGCCACATACGTCGCGGCCTTCACCACACGCCGACGCGGACAGCTGACGGTTTCCAACACCCTCTTCTTTCTCGGTGCCGCCTTCTATGGCTGCGGCATTATGCTGATCTCGCAGATCTTTCATATGAGTGGTCACGCTCCGGATGCGGTCTGGTGGTGGGCCCTTGGCACCCTGCCGCTGGCTGTCGCGCTGGAGTCGTCGCTTGTACATGCTCTGCTGGCAGCGCTGCTTGCCATCTGGAGCGGTATGGAAATCCTTGGGACAGCGGATATTGCTGCCACGAGTCTGTTGCGCGTCCGCTTCGGCTCTGAATTTGCTTTGACCCTGCCACTGCTGGCGGCACCCGGCGTTTTGCTGGCGGTCCGAACGAAGACACCAACATTGCTCTGGCTTTACGCCCCGCTGCTGACATGGTGGCTGACGCTGCAGTTATTCGCCTGGGAACGGCACTGGAACGTCCGCAGCGATCATCCTCTGTACTTCCTGTGTGCCATCGGAGGACTGGCCATGATGATTGCACAGTCCCATCAGGCACGAAGCGCAATGGCCCTGCCCTGGCGAACCTGTGGAGTCATCCTGGCGGGAGGATGTCTGTTACCGCTCAGCTTTTACGACGTTCACGAGTCTCCCTGGAGTAAGTCCATCGATAGCAGCGGTATGGTCTGGCAGGGTGTGAGTATTCTGATCCTCTCGGCCGGCTGTCTCGTGATCGCTGGTGGCCTGGCAGCAGATCGCCTTCCGGAAATGTTTCAACGACAGTTGCTCCCGCTGGCGGTCAACCTGTTGATGGCCCTGCTTGCCTTCTGGAGCGGCATGTTTGGAGAGCCCCTGGTGCCGACACTGCTGACCAATTCCCTCATGCTGGCGTTCGGAGTCTGGCTGCTTCTGCTGGGGATTCGTGAAGAACGCGGGCGTCCATTCGCGGCCGGAGTCCTCTACGTGCTGCTCTGGACGACCATTCGTTATTTCGATCTGTTTGGCAGCGCCGGCGGCATGCTGGGTACTGCGGCACTGTTTTTTACCGCGGGTGGTATCCTGTTCGCCAGCGCCTGGTTCTGGAAAAACCGTGGACACGAGGGGAAGCCATGACCTCAGCTGCAAATAAAACACCGCCAAACGCTCCAATTTGGACGCAGATTTCCCGCTACTGCAACCAGATGCTGATCGCAGCCGTTGTCTTTCAGTTGCTGGTCCTGATCTCTATGGTTGCAGGGAGCTATCGCACGATTGTCCGCGGTGAAACGGTGATGCTGAATGTTATCCCCGTGGATCCGCGTGATCTGTTTCGCGGCGATTACGTCATTCTCTCCTACGATTTTTCAACGGAACTCCCCCCGAACATAAGCCCTGACGATCCCACAATCATCGGACGTGACATTTACATCCCGCTGGTGCTGGCAGAAGATGGGAAGCACCATCACAGCGCAGGCGCTCGCTGGACCAAACCGGAATTCGGCCTGTTCCTCAAGGGCAGGATCAACTCTGGCAGACGCCATGAGTTTGGGATCGGCCAGTTCTTTGTTCAGGAAGGTCAGGGCCGCGTCTATGAAGATGCCGTTCTCCGCCGTCAACTTTCTGCAGAAGTCACCATCGATCCCTCAGGAAATGGTGTGCTGCGAAAACTGATCGTGTATAACTGATCCCTGTCGGGTTTCAGTAGACAGAAGTCACATCAGGCAACGGTAGCCAAACGGAACCACAAAAATCAGCTAGCCATAGATATCGGCCAGACGTTGCTGCTCGTCAAACTCGACTCTGCAAACTTTGACGCGTGCAACCGCCCCAGGTAACCGAATGGCCGCATGCATGCCACGTATCCGATATCGCGATGTTGTCCGGCAATCTGAAGAATGGTGAGCATTCTCCGGCCGGCATTCGGTCAGGGGACTGCCGATTTGAGTCGGTAGACAACACAATCGACCAGTTCACATGTGCCGTCAGATGAATAGACCTCGATACCGGTGCTGTCGCTGCCCGGAAATACCAGATCCGTCACTACAGTTTCACCATCGTTGCCGAAGGCTTCGACAGACGATGCATCCACTAATACGTGCAGGCGAATGTGCCCCCTGTGATCCAATGTCAGAGGTCCCTGGTGGCGGCCGGCAAACGCTTTGTGAAAATCCACATTGCCGGATCGAGTACGGTCAATGAACAGACTGCGCGACTTCGCATCATATCCAACCACAGTTTCCTGATTTGTACCCTTAAGAACACGCAGGCCGAATTCTGCTGCATTACCAGGAGCAAACACGGCCATGATCTCCAGTTGCTGTCCCTGAAGACTGATGCTGCGTGCTTCGTCGTTCAGATGCACGTTCGCCAAAGCAGTCGAATCTGCACGCAGAGACTGCAGCTCACGCACTGGCTTTTGACACAGCCTCAACCGGCCGCTGATACGCCTCAGTGTCAGCTCCCTGGGAATCGACATGGCACTGCGCCACGGGCTGGTCGGGTTCAGTGCCGTTTCCCAGTTGTTCATCCAGCCAATCCAGAGTCTTCGACCATCGCTGGCTGGTATGTTCGACCACGATACGGGTGCGTAAAAATCTCTTCCGAAGTCGACCCACTGCGATTCCATGGAGTCGGCAATAAAGCTTGTACCGTCAAAGACGCCAGTGAAGTACTCACCGCCTGAACCTCCTGCGATTGCACCTCCACCCATATCAGCCTCCAGCACCCACCGCGTCTGACCGGGCTCATTCTCGATTGGCAGTTCAAAGATATCCGGGCATTCCCAGTTAGGCTTGTTGAGAACTCCCGCCGGCCCAAACTCGCTGAGCAGGGTCCAGTCTTTCAGATTTGCTGAACCGTAGAACTGCAGCTTTTTCCGCACCGCTAATGACACGACCATGACCCATCGCTTCGACGGAGTATGCCAGAAGACTTTGGGGTCGCGAAAATCCGCTTCACCGATATCCAGTACGGGATTGTTTTCATACTTTGTCCATGTACGACCTCGATCATTGCTGAATGCAATGTCCTGAGTCTGAAGCCCGGCACTGTGACCGGTGTAGATAGCCACCATTGGGGGTTGTCCGTTGACACCAAAGCCGCTGGTGTTTTCGAAGTCCACGACTGCACTGCCTGAGAATACCATTTCTCCATACTCGTCATGCAGCGCGATCGGCAGGTGCTTCCAGTGCACGAGGTCTTCACTAACGGCGTGGCCCCAACTCATGTGCCCCCATTCATTGGCGTGAGGGTTGTGCTGATAAAACATGTGATATTCACCGTCATAGTAGACCAGACCGTTCGGGTCATTCATCCAGTTTATTTCCGGAGTGAAGTGAAACTGCGGCCTGTGCGGCTCGTGATAGTAGCCTTCTGATTTTCGATACAGTGAAAGACGATCCACCGTAATGACGTGCCGCGACGTGTCGGTCTGTATAATCTGATCAATCAGGATATGTCCCCATCCTCCAGTTGCCTGATCGAAGATCCGCAACTTTACACGACGCCCCTTCAGATCGCTGACATCCCACGACTCCCATTTCATTCCTTCGGATTCGTGCCCAGTGACGAATCGAACGCGTTGACCGTCAGCCAGCAGTTCCATACCAAGTGCTGCGGGAATCTTTCCGCCGCCAATGAGGAATGCCAGGTGATCATGAGTCACCACAAATTCGGGTGAGGTGATGCTTCCGACAGCTGCATCACCGTGAGTGAAGCTGTTTGCGACACCCTGACCGATCACTCCGCTGACTGGCATTTGGCCAGCGACCGTCCCCTGAACAGGGCCGGCCCCGAACGCTGTGCCTTCCACGATCCACGGACTAAAGGAATCCCCTTCGAAATCATTGATAATGACATCGTCGGCAACAGCTGGCCCGTTTGTGAAAACAGAGACGACGCACAGCAGAAACAGAAAGCGAACCATGATCAGCCCTTCAGCAACGAAACTCATCCGGAAACTCCGGCGTCGCGCCGGCCTGAGTGCATACAAACGCTGCAATTTCATCTGCCCACGCATGAACTTCGGCAAGCGCCCTGCCCTGCAAAAGACCGACAGTCAACGCTGCCGTAAATGCATCACCCGCACCAACAGTATCGACCACCCTGATTGTCCGGCCTGGCAACTCGCTGCATTCTCCGGTTCTGCTGAGCAGCAGTGATCCCATTGAGCCCCGAGTCAGTGCCACCAGCTGCAATGAAAAGTCATGAAGCATCTGCTGCAACACTGCTTTGTCACTTCCCCGAAGAGAAAGTAACGAAGCCACAATTGGCAATTCATCGCTGTTCAGTTTCACAACGTTGGCCAGCGAAAGCGATTCAAGAATCACCTCGCTGGTCCAGTAGGGCGAACGCAGGTTGATGTCCAGAATCCGTAAACATGTGTGCGGCGTTGAGCGAATGAAACGCTGAATTGTTGCACGCGAGACGGTACTTCGTTGTCCCAGCGTTCCGAAGCAGACCGCATCCGCGTTGTCCGCCAGCGACTGCAGATCGGGCGTCCACGGGATTTGATCCCATGCTGTTTTTTCAGGGAACTGGTAGCTGGCCTGACCCTGTGCGTCCAACTGCACCAGCACCTGCCCAGTCACCAGATCCAGCCGTGCTACATGAGTCGTGTCGACAGATCGCTTTCGGAATTCCGCGAGCCCGGTTTCTCCGAGAGTGTCCATCCCCACTGCGCTAACCATTGATGCAACTACTGCGTTTGCACCCACGCCGGCCACACTGCAGATGAAATTCGTCGGAGCGCCACCGAATCGAGGGCCGGCAGGAAACACGTCCCAGAGCACCTCTCCGAGGCCGATAATCCGATGACGGTTGGTCATGGTGTAATTCCCAATTGCTTCTGAATCTCTTCCAGTGGTACGCCCTTCGTCTCCGGAACCATAAACATCACCCAGATCAGCTGCAGAACCATCATTCCGCAGAAAAACAGGAATACATAGCCCGGGAGAAACAAAGTGACCATCGTCGGGAAAAACGTTGTCAGCAAAGCCGCGAAAATCCAGTGCGTGAAGCTACCGAGTGCCTGACCTGAGGCACGATGGTGATTCGGGAAAATCTCGGAAATCAAAACCCAGATCACGGCTCCCTGACCAATAGCATGTGCGGCAATAAAACCAAAAATGCAGACAGGCACAATACTGTAAATCTGGCTGAAGAATGCGAAGGAGCATAAGCCAAGCGACAGAATGTAGCCGAGCGAACCGATGTACAACAGGGTTCGACGGCCAAGGAGATCGATCAGCCAGACGCCGACACATGTAAAAATCAGATTCGTGACCCCAATCCCGATTGACTGCAGTAGTGCTGCCTTCTCGCCAAGCCCTGTCATTTCAAAAATTCGAGGAGCGAAGTAGAGAATGGCATTGATACCAGACATCTGATTGAAAAACGCGACAAGGAACGCCAGAACAATTGGAACCCTCATCGTCCTCGACCAGAAGCCCTGCGATATTGTCGACGTCACCGACGTATTTGCGATTTCATCGGCCATGCGATTCAACTCGACTGGCGATAACTCTTCCGTGATGGCAGCAAGCAATCGCATCCCTTGCTCACGGTCACCCTTGCCGGCAATCAGCCAGCGCGGGCTCTCCGGGATGGCAAAACACAGAAGCGTGTAAAAAAATGCGGGAATCGCCTCCACTCCCAGCATCCAGCGCCAGTCGTTACTGACACCATCCAGAACAGCATTCGACGCGAAGGCCATCAGGATGCCGAAAACAATATTAAACTGGAATAATCCGGTCAGGCGGCCTCGCATCTGCGCGGGTGAGATCTCTGAAATAAACAGGGGCGCAGCAATGGTCGAAATGCCGACCCCCAGACCTCCGATGAATCTCGCTGCGATGAATGAGTAGACATCGGTCGCCAGACCTGACCAGACGGCCGACACAAAATACAACACACCAATCAGAATCAGCGTGGGACGACGGCCATAACGATCCGTCGGCGATTGCCCGATGGCCGAACCAAGCACCGTCCCCCATAACGCAGCGCTCATGGCCAGTCCATGCATCCCATTGCTCAAGCCCCAGAGACGCTGGATTGTTTTCTCGGCACCGGAAATGACGACTGTGTCAAACCCGAACAGAAATCCCGCAAGTGCCGAGACAATGGACCAGAAATACAATTTTGATTTCATGAACGCATCCCGTTGCCTTCAAAGTTCGCCAAAGCTTTTACGAGCTGTCGCACGAAGTGGCGGTCCGTTGATGTTACAACAGCGGAAGCTGCTTCGCTTGAAAATCGGCGAAAACCTGTCGATAATTCTGTCATGACTGGTAATGTATTTGTAATGACAGGTTTGTGGCTGGCAGCACCCTGAATGCAAAAACATCAGCACATTTCGCAAGAGTTGAGGACGGAGATTGCCTCCGGAAAATTTGCCCCGACTGGTAAGCTTCCCAGCGAATCGCAGCTGGTTGAACGATTCCGTGTCTCCAGACCCACAGTGGCCCGAGCACTCAGAGACCTGCAGTCAGAGGGGTTGATCGAGCGCAAAGCAGGTTCCGGTTCATTTGTACGCCATCTCCAGGATCAGACGCATAGTCAACTGATCGGCTTGCTTGTCCCGGGACGAGGAGCGACCGAGGTTCTGGATGTCGTATGCGGTGAACTTGGAGCCATTGCCAGGTTACACGGCTACGGCGTCCTGTGGGGCCGATCACCGCACCCGATGCTGGATCGAAATCTGAACGCATCGTCCGCACGTGAGGCTTGCGACGAGTTCATAAAACGTGGTGTTCGCGGAGTCATTTTTGCGCCATTTGAGCATCTGGATGACAGTCGCCGCGTCAACCTGCAGCTGCTCGATCTGTTGCGTCACGCTGGCATCGCAGTGGTCCTGATTGATCGTGATTTCATGCCGTTTCCTCTCCGCAGTGATTACGATCTGGTCGCTCTTGATAACGTGCAGGCGGGATTCCTCGCAGGTGATCACCTGCTGCGACTCGGCATCAGAAAGCTGTGCCTGTTGTCTGATCCGGATTCAGCCAGTTCGGTTGATGCACGGCTGACAGGAGTGCGGGAGGCCATACGTCAGCATCAATTGTCCGACGACATATCCATTCGCATGGACGGGGACGCCTCCGACGTGGCGTTCGTCAGGCAGGCGATCAAGGATATCGATGCAGTTGTCTGTGCAAATGACTCCACGGCATTTCGCTTGCAGCAGACACTCGTGCAGTTGAAAGTACGCGTCCCGGAAGACCTGCGAATCATCGGCTTTGATGATGTCCGCAATGCAACACTTGCCAGTGTGACACTCACCACCGTACGCCAGCCGTGTCGGGACCTTGCGTGGTGCGCATTCAGGACCCTGGAAGAGAGAATCCTTCGGGCTGCTCATCCTGTACGCACAACATTTCTCGCGCCGACCCTTGTTGTGCGTAACTCATGTGGGGCATACATCCATCCGGCCTTCACTGAATCACAAAAAGGGGACATTCTACTTTACGCGGACGACCCTCGGGAATGAACTCTGTGGATAAGATTGCTATCAGAATGATCTCACGTTGAGGTCATCGTTGCACTCGGCATCCGGGGGCACTCAGGGCCATCCAAACTTTAGGGGGGCACTCAGGGCCATCCAAACTTTTACGAAAACACGCAGCTCCTGGGGTAGATTTTCTACATCCTTGACCTGCCTCTAGGGGCACTTAGGGGGCACTTAGGGCCATCCAAACACAGCACGAAAGCCGTAGCTCCTGGGGTGGATTTCCAACATGCTTGACCTGCCTCCACCTACTGATCTGCCACTGGCTGCAGAGCGGGCCTGGCCGTGGCGTTGAATCTGGAGGCTGGAGTAATGCGGTTGGCG
>JBDKIW010000462.1:0-10706 GCA_039796955.1 Planctomycetota bacterium | reverse complement strand
CGCAGGCCTGTCGCGCGAGGTAGCGACTGATCAGGTCTTTTGCCCGCTGTCGGTTGAAGGTGATACGACCGGACAGCAGATCCAGGTGCTGCTCGAGGTTCACAAATCGGGCCAGGGGCGTGAGGTTTGCGCCGGAGCGAAAAGCGTAGGACAGCGTGTGTGCATTGGGATGGGCGCAGGGCAGCGGTGAGAAGTCGGTTTCAGCCCAGCCGCGGGCCTGGTTGGCTACGGCTTTGATGACATCGGGGAAAGTGATTCGGCGTTCAAGGTCCTGAGGCAAAACGTAACGTCCGCTGTAAGTGGCTGGTTGAAAACTGATGCCTGTGATCCAGGGCCGTTCTGCGCCGAAGTCCACAAGACGACCGATTTCGTGGTCATTGACACCGGGTTGGAGAGTGCAGACGAGGATGGTGTTGAGCCCGGCGTCTCCCAGCCGCTCGATCGCTCGCAGTTTGGTCTCTGTGAGTGATGCACCGCGGAGTGACTGGCAGGCGCTGTCCTGGAAGCTGTCGAACTGCAGGTAGATTTCAGTGCGGTGGCGCAGGGAGGCCACGGCATTAAGAAAACGGTCGTCTCGGGCGAGGCGGATGCCGTTGGTGTTGATCATGACGATGTCAATCGGCTGATCACAGGCGTATCGATGGATCTGCTCAAACTCAGGGTGAATGGTGGGTTCTCCGCCCGAGAGTTGCAGGATTTCGGGTTGCCCTTCCGTCTGGACGAGTCGATCGATGGCGCGGCGGCAATCTTCTACGGACAGATGTTGTCCACCGGGGCCACTGACGGCAAAGCAGATGGGACATTCGAGATTGCAGGCGGAGTTGATTTCGAGGATGCCGATGCATGTGTGTTGTTCATGTTCGGTACACAGCCCGCAGTCATAAGGGCAGCCCTGGCGAACATCTGTGCCCCACTGATTGGGAATTTTTCCCGGCAGACTGAAGGAGAGCCGGTCAAACCAGCTGGCGTCACTGCACACAAAGTCTTCACGCACCCCATGAGTATTGCAGGTCTTGCGGAAGTAGATGCGGTTGTTTCTGGCCAGAATCTTTGCCGGTACGACGGACAGGCAATCGGGGCAGAGGCTTTGAGTGAGGCCCAGGAATGTCGAGTCGCGAAATTCTGCCATCGTCCTGACTGCCTGTTTTTTGACCGGGGTACTGAAACGGGAAAGGAGCCGTTGAGGGGGATCCGGTACTGGCACGTATTTGAAATTCACCCGAAGTTGGAGCTGCAGTTCGTCCATAAGTCGCATTGCAGACTCGCCCTGAATGATCGTAGTCCCTGGCCGCGGTGTGAGCCAGCGATCGTCTGAGGATTGGGATGTTTTTTCGAGTTTTCGGGGCCAATGACGACGTGGTTGCTGATAGCGATTAGAGTTTGTTTTGGTTATATGGTGTCAGGATTGAATCTGAGGGGTTGCCGGCGGGTGATATCTGTCGGTGAGATCCGGAAGACGAGTGGCACAGGTGTCAGGCAGGCGAGTTTGGTAGCCCGAGAGGTTCAGGGGTCGCAAATGGTGATATCGCAGATGCTGCTTCCGTTACTGACAGTGGTAATCGGGCTTCTGATGTTTCCATTGCCGCTGCTGAACGGTGATGCGGCAAACCGGATTGGAGCGTTGCTGACGGTGGCGGCGTTGCTTGAGTTGCTGCATGGTTTTCGTCGTGCATCGCTTGAGGACCAGCGATCAGCGTGGTCCGGTGGTACGTTCTCACTGGGTCTGGGATTATTACTTTTCAGTGCACCGCTGCTGGTGACTCATGCGCTGCAGTACTTTCTGGCTGGTTGGTTTGCGCTGGACGCCGTGCGTGCGATGAGTGAAGTGATACGGAGCTCGGCGGGGAGATCAGCCCGACTGCGACGGGCTTTGCCGGGCCTGCTGTGGGCGGTGACGGCGATTGTGGTGCTGATGGTGAGGATGGAGTGGCTGACCTGGGTCATGGCCGTTGCGGCGGGGGTACGTGTTCTGAATGCGGGGTTAGCGATGTGGCAATCACCGCTGCTGACGCGAGCGTCTTTGCTGCAAAGCGACGCGATGCTGCGCGGATTGCCTCAGGATCCCGTGGTGCAGACACTGGCAGAACACATTGTTGGCGAGGAAACGGCGCGGGCTGCGGCAGATCGCGGATGGATTTTTGCCTGGCTGGGGACACTGCTGGCAATTCATCTGGGACGGATGGGGCTTGACCGGAGTGCTCTGGGGCTGTTGTCGCCGGGTTTTGCACTGGCCGGTGATGCATTTGTAGCCTTGCTGATTGCCTTGCTGGGTGTGGCTCCGTTGTCATTCACTGCCAACCGGCTTTTGGTACGTCTTGAGCATTGGGGATGGATGTGGAGTCGTCCGTCCGGCGAGGCTGGTGCTTCGTTTGGGCAGCGTCTGATGCTGGGACTGCTGATTCTGCGACTGCGTCAGCGAGTGCGGATTCGTTTAGCGCGTTGTTCGTATGTCAGTGCGCTTAGCCGCGCGCTGCAGCATGGGCTGCCCGTGGCCGCAATCCTGGCGGCCACTGTTCCGGTCTGGGGGATGAGCTGGTACTTCGACACCGAGAACTGGGCGGCGGGGATCTGGAATTCATGGGCTGAGCATCGAACGGACACGTGGCGGGAAGCGATGGCGGTAGCACTTGAAACCGCAACGACTGCCGATCGCACCGCGGACGAGGCGGATGCTTCGGCAATCGTGGAGGGGACAACAGCAGTGGAGTCCGGAAAGCGATTGCTGCTGCAACCTGCCGGTGTTGTGGATGATCAGGACTTTGCATTTGTGGTGATCGGAGATCCGGGGGAAGGTGATGCAACGCAGTTGAGCCTGAAAAGTCAGCTTCTGGAGGTGACTCGTCGACCTGACGTGCGGTTTGTCGTGATTTCATCCGATGTGATTTATCCGACGGGCGCGATGAAGGACTATGAAACGCGGTTCTGGCTGCCATTTATGGGAGTGACGAAACCGGTTTATGCGATACCGGGGAACCATGACTGGTACGACGCACTGGAGGGTTTTTCGGCCACGTTTCTGGAACCGGAGGCAGCGCGGCGAGCGATGCAGGCGCGGGTGGAGGCTGACAATCATCTGACGTCTACGTCTGATCGGCACATCGACAGTCTGATTGCGGAGGCCTCGCGTTTGCAGCGTGAGTATCGTGTTCCGGTTCAGCATCAGCAGTTGCCTTATTTTCAGATTCAGACAGCGGACTTTGCTTTGTTTGCGGTGGATACGGGTGTGGCGCGACGGATTGATGCACGGCAACGTCAGTGGCTGGAAGACTCGCTTGAGCAGGCAGAAGGCAAGCTGAAGATGGTGATTCTGGGTCATCCATTTTTTGCCGGAGGTCGGGATCAGACACAGGGGGATCCGGAGTTTCAGGAGTTGCGACAGTTGCTGCAGAAATATGAGGTGCAGATTGTGATGGCCGGTGACACTCACGATCTGGAGTTCTATCGGGAGTCGCCCGATGTTCCGGACCAGCGGCAGTCCACGCTGCACTTTGTGAATGGGGGTGGAGGTGCGTATCTGAGTTTTGGAACGACGCTGGACTGGCCGGAGATTCCGGTGACCAGTGACTGGGCGGTGTATCCCTCCCGGTTCCAGGTGGAGTCGAAGATTGAGGCAACGGCTCCGTGGTGGAAACGTCCGGCCTGGTTCTGGGTCAGAAAGTACCGGGGCTGGCCGTTTTCTGCGGAATGGTTGTCGGCCGTATTTGACAGCAACGTCGCGCCGTTTTATCAGAGTTTTGTCGTGGTGTTTGTAGAGCCGTCGCAGCGGCGTCTGCGACTTGTGCCGTACGGTGTGCACGGACCGTTGACATATGGAATGATGATGAACGCAACGGGCCCAGCGGGCGTCAATTCGGAAAATGGTGCGGGGGGAAGAGGGGAATTGAAAGGGGATCAGGTGGTGGAATGGGTGCTGCCATTGCCCTGAGCGCACTTGTCGTGTGCTGCGTGCATCGTCATGGTGCAGTTCTGGAATCCTCCCCCCTGCAACTCGAATGTGGTTGATTACGAATCCTGAAAATTGGAATGAAATTTGCACACTGGGTGGATTTCTGGATTTGTTCAACAGATAACGGGTGTGTTCGGTGTTTTTTGTGTTGTGGTGACACATGGTGTGCCAGTTGGGTGTTGCGAAGTGGCACGGGCGCGGGGCTGTTGCGGAGCCGGAGCTTTTTTTGAGCGCTGCGTTAGTGTTCAGGATGTGTTGGTGGGATAGGTGAAAGTTCCAGCGGGTTAAGGTCTGTGCACGCTGGCGCATGGTGTCTTCGGGGCAGGCCTGGTGAATGACAGAGCGATGAAAACGATACAGATATATGACCGACCGATGTGTTGTTCCACGGGAGTTTGTGGCCCGGCTGTGGACCCGGTGTTGCCGCGATTTGCTGCGGATCTGGAGGCATTGAAGCAGGCTGGGCATCAGGTGGAACGCTTCAATCTGGCCCAGCAGCCGCAGGCGTTTCTGCAGAACCCGGAGATTCACGCGTTGATTTCAACTCGGGGCACAGAGGTTTTGCCGGTGGTGATGATTGATGGGCGCATTGTCAGTCAGGGGCTGTATCCGTCTCGAGAATTGCTCAGTCCGTGGCTTGGAGGGTCCACCGGTGTCAGCGTATCGCTGCCGATTGTGGATTCCGGCTGTTGCAGCGGGACCCCGGGTTGTTGCTGACGGCGTTTGTGATTGGAATTTGCTCAGGAAGGCTGTTTGATGAAGTTTCCAGATCAGTTCACGCGCAATTTGTTCTTCACGGGCAAGGGTGGCGTGGGCAAGACATCCGTGGCGTGTGCAACGGCGGTCAGGCTGGCGGATTCTGGTCGGCGTGTCCTGCTGGTTTCGACGGATCCCGCGTCGAATCTGGACGAGGTGCTCGGGACAACTCTGACCCATCATCCCACAGCGATCGCGGCCGTCCCCGGCTTGTCAGCCCTGAATCTGGATCCGGAGCAGTCCGCTGCGGAATATCGGGAGCGGATGATTGGTCCGTACCGTGGGTTATTGCCGGCTGCGGCGATCACCAGTATGGAAGAACAGTTGTCGGGATCGTGTACGGTCGAGATCGCGGCATTCGATGAATTCTCGAAGTTGCTGGCGGATGTCGAGTCGACATCGCAATTTGAGCATGTGATTTTTGATACGGCACCGACCGGGCATACTCTGCGGCTGCTGACGTTGCCATCGGCATGGTCGGGGTTTCTTGAGTCCAACACATCCGGGGTTTCGTGTCTGGGGCCGCTGGCGGGACTGCAGGCGCAGCAGGCGTTATACGAAGCCACGGTACGGGCGCTGAGTGATCCATTGAAGACGACCCTGGTGCTGGTGGCGCGGGCGGATGCAGCGGCATTTCGAGAAGCAGCGCGGACCAGTGGCGAATTGCAGGCTTTAGGCGTTTGCAATCAGCACCTCATTATCAACGCGGTATTTCGTGCGACGGATCCTCGTGATGCAATTGCCGTCGCCATGCAGCAGCGCGGCGAGCGGGCTCTTGAGGGGTTGCCGGTGGAACTGGCGAACCTGCCCCGGACCGTGATTCCGCTGTGTGGTGGTGGTATTCTCGGGATTGCCGCATTGCGCCAGCTGGGACAGAGTCCTGTGGAAGCAGAACCGCAGATCGGAGACGCACCGGCCGTCGTTCTTCCGGAGGCTGCAGGCGCACTGCCGCCGGGGTTGTCAGTGCTGATCGATGAGTTGGCGCGACCCGGGCATGGTGTGATCCTGGCGATGGGCAAAGGTGGAGTGGGAAAGACGACCGTGGCTGCGGCTGTCGCTGTGGCGCTGGCGGAACGTGGGTTTGAAGTGCATCTGTCCACCACGGATCCGGCGGCCCATCTGACAGCGGCACTGGCCGGCGAAACTATTCCGGGACTAACAGTCAGCCGGATTGACCCTGCGGCCGAGACAGCGCGGTATTCGGCTGAAGTCATGCAGACCGCGGGAGCAGGACTGGATGATGCCGGAAAAGCGTTGCTGGCCGAAGATCTGCGTTCCCCGTGTACGGAAGAAATTGCGGTCTTCCGTGCATTTGCGGACGCGGTTGCTGAGGGCGCGGATCGTTTTGTGGTACTGGATACGGCACCAACTGGTCACACGGTCCTGCTGCTGGATTCGGCCCTCGCGTATCATCGCGAGGTGACTCGTCAGAGCAGTGGGATGCCGGAGGCGGTGCAGCAGCTGCTTCCGCGACTGCGCGATCCCGAATTCACACGGATTCTGATTGTGACTCTGGCTGAAGCGACTCCGGTTCACGAGGCTGCGCAGCTGCAGCGGGATCTGAGTCGAGCGGGGATTGCCTGCTTTGCCTGGGTGATTAACCAGTGTCTGGCATCATTAACGGTGACGGATCCGTTGCTTTTGGAACGGCAGCGGCACGAGTTGCGTTACATCCAGGAAGTGCTGACGCAGCACGCCAGTCGCGCTGCTTTGATTCCGTGGCAGAGTGTACCGCCGATTGGCCGCGACGGACTTCATCAGGCTTTGGGGAACGCTAACGGTTAACATGTGTCGGCTGGATTTGCGGAAAATGGTTCTGAGTGGCGGCGGGGATCTGTTATCATTCAGCACAGCGTGTTGGATGGCTGACGAAGAGTGGCTTTGTCGCTGTCGCTCGCATTCTTCACAGGGCCTCGGGCCCCCCTGCTCTGCTGCATGAGAACTGCGCACATCATCACTCGTCTGATTATCGGGGGCGCCCAGGAGAACACACTGTTCAACGTGGACGATCAGCATCACCTGTTTGGAGACGAGGTGTGTCTGATTACGGGGCCTGGGCTGGGGCCTGAGGGAACACTGGAGCGCCAAGCCCGCGATCGGGGACTGGATGTAAAAATACTGCCGGAGTTGTGTCGCAGTCTGAATCCGCTGCAGGACTGGAAAGCACTTGGTTCCATTCGGCGGGTGTTGCGGGACTATGCCCCGGACATCGTGCATACGCACAGTTCCAAAGCAGGAATTCTTGGCCGGCTTGCGGCGTGGCAACTGGGTCTGCCGGCGGTGCATACGATCCATGGTGCGGCCTTTCACTATGGACAGCATCCTGTGCTGCATCAGGCTTATCGACTGGCGGAACGGCTGGCTGCGAACTGGTGTGATCACTTCATTACGGTTTGTGACGCCATGACTCAGCAGTATGTGGCGGCGGGAGTTGCTTCAGCAGAGCGATTTACGACGGTTTACAGTGGCATGGACGTGGACCGATTCCTGGCACATTCCCGACCTCCAGCCGATGTTCGTCGGGAGCTGAATCTGAGTGAGACGGATGTGGTCTTCGGCAAAGTGGGGCGTCTGTTTCATCTGAAGGGTCACAATTATCTGATTGAAGCGGCTCCTGCGGTGGTGGCTGAAATACCGAACGCCCGTTTTATCCTTGTCGGTGATGGTGTTCTGCGGGAACAGTATGAAAGGCGGATTCAGGAGTTGGGGCTGAGCAGTCACTTTCGTCTGGTGGGTCTGGTCGCTCCGGACGCCGTCTCAGACTATATCCATGCGATGGATGTTGTGGTGCATACCAGTGACTGGGAAGGCCTGCCCCGCGTGGTGGCTCAGGGTTTGATTGCCGGCAAACCGGTCGTGACGTTCCGTCTGGACGGGGCTCCTGAAGTCTGCGTGGATGGAGTCACGGGGTTTCTGGTGGAACATCGAAATGTACCACAGTTATCTGCAGCGATGATTCGCCTGGGAACGCAGCCGGACCTGTGCCGTCAGTTTGGAGACGAGGGGCAGCGGCGTTTTAGCGGGCAGTTCCGGCATGAGTTCATGACGAGTAGAATTCGAGAGATCTATCGCCAGGTGCTGGATCGTCGTGCCGTGCGGGGACGCTGATCAGCGGGAGGACTGTTGCTGCTGGCGGGCGTCGGCAGCGGCTGGTTTTTGCAGGTGCTGCACCCATGCCGGGGGAATGTTGACCCAGACGCTGTCGCGATGAATCCGCATTTTGCCGCAGTGTTCACTGAGAATCCGGTCGATTTCGGTAATCCGTTCGCGATCAGCACCGCGGGTGACTCGTTTTCGAACCGGGCGAACATACATGTATTCGAAATAGCTGAGAATTCCGCCGGGTTTCAGCAGTTGGAAGTAGGCATCGGTGATGATTTTGACCAGGCCGGCAGGAAAGTTATTGAGTGGCAGGCCTGAGATTACGAAATCGTACGGTTCTGTGGCCCGAAATTCCTGAATTGGAATCTGATGAATGGTCGTCTGATGGCTGACGGCGGACCATGCGGCATCGGTCTGGAAGCGTTGCTTCAGAATGGTCACGAATTCGGAATTGAGTTCGACGAGATCAAAAACGTCCCCGGGGCGCAGTTGGTTGATGATGGAATCCGTGACCGGACCGGTCCCTGGCCCGATTTCAAGAATGCGTACCGGCGTTTCCTGAGGACGCGCAGCGAGGTAACGGGTCATCGCTGAGGCAAGGAAGCGGCTGCTGGGAGCAACAGCACCTGTGGTTTCGAACGTCTGCCGAAACTGTCGGAAGAAGGCTGAGTAATTCTGGATGGATTTTCGCATGAGTACTGCAGTGTATCTGAAGCGGCAGGAGCGGACGCGGAAGCAAATGGGACCAGGGGGCGAACGATGAGATCGGGTAGAACCTGAATGAAAGTTCAGATCTGCTGGCCCAGCCCAATTGCAGCAGACGCAACCGTTTTTAATTGAGATCCGTAAGCGGAAGTGCTCCGGTGCCTGAGTCATTGCCGTTTGGTCCAACTATGGCAAATAAGCAGACAGGACGCAAGCGTCGCGTCAGCCGTGTGCCTGCAGCAGTATGAGTGACATCAGGATGGCGGCTTTAAACGCGAATCGCGGTTCCGCGCGGTGCGTGATCGTGGCTTCGTGAGCCGCGACGGTGACGGAGTGGGACGAGCACGTTGTCGTTTTTTTGAAACCACGGATGACCACCGATGAGCACGGATTGGGGAATGAGGGATTGTGGGCGGCGGTGTGATCTGTCATCAGAAATTCGTGTTGGAGTGGGGGGGGCTGCTCGCCGCTGCAGCGGTTGGCCCCTGCAAATCCTGCAGCCCCTGCAAATCCTGCATCTTCATCCGGGTAATCGCACGAATCCGACGACGCAACATTCTTTGCAGAAATGACTTGTGCCATTCCCGACAGATGGCTGGCCCCTGATTTCTGCCCTGACAGATGGCTGGCCCCTGATTTGGCCCCCGCTGGCCCCTGATTTTCGCCACCTGCGTTTTCTGCAGTTGAGTCGCAACGCGATGGATGCAGTTCGCTTTTTCGGGGTGAGGGCGAAGTTCCACCTGAGCCGCCGCCTACCTGTGTTTCCAGCTCCGCCTTTGGGAACCATGGATGAACACAGATGGGCACGGATTGGGGGCGATGTGAACCCCGGATTTGCCCTCAATCGTGCTCGTGCTCATCGCAGCGGTGCTCGTGCTCGAAACGGCCCATCACGATCTCGTTGTCGATCATCGGGACCACACCCGCCCTCGCCTCGCAATTCAATCGCGTTCCGCGTTCTCTGCAATAGAGTCGCAACGCGACGGGCAGGTAATAGCCTCGGATGCCAATCCGAGGTCACGCGGCGGAACAAATTCGCAGAGTCGCAACGCGACGACATGTGTGGGCTGCGGTTGCGACTTCGAGCACGAGCACGAGCACGAGCACGAGCACGAGCACGAGCACGAGGATGAGGATGAGGATGAGTACGAGGATGAGTACGAGGATGAGTACGAGGATGCGCGTTGGGGGCTTGCGGTGCTCTGTGACTTTTGAAATGCTGGTGCGTGGGTGATACTGTTCCGTTTTCAGTCGCCGTCCGAACTTTTTTCTTTTGTCCATCAGGGCCAAACCATGACGCGTTTGTTGCATTTTCTGACCGCAGGAATGTTGCTGGTGACTTGCCTGCTTTTCGGCAGTCGCCTGGCAGCTGATGATCAGGGGGGCGTATGTCAGGCACCGCAGGAGTTTCCGGGCACCAGTAGTGTCTGGAACGGTTATGAAAAGAAGGATTTTGAAATCAATGCTCGGCCAGTGCTGGTCGTGAGTCCTCGTCAGGCGGCTGAGGGACGTCCGTGGATCTGGCATGGGGAGTTCTTTGGCCACCGGCCCAATCCGGACATTGCCTTGCTGGGACGCGGGTTTCACTTGGTCTACACACGTATCAGTGACCAGTTCGGTGGTCCTGTGGCCGTGGATCACTGGAATCAGGTTTACCGGGAATTGACACAGACGTACGGACTGGGGGCCCGCCCTGCTCTGGTCGGAACCAGTCGCGGTGGTCTGTACTGCTACAACTGGGCGGCCGCCAATCCTCAGAAAGTCTCCTGCATTTTCGGGGATGCGCCGGTGTGTGATATCCGGAGCTGGCCGATGGGGCGTGGCAAGGGAAAACGCAGCGATGCGGAAGTGGCAAAACTGCTGCAGGTTTACGGAGTGACGACTGAAGATGAGCTACTGAAAAAGGTGCTGAATCCGGTGGATCACCTGGAACCACTGGCCCGCGCCGGGATACCTCTGCTGCACGTCAGCGGCGACGCGGACGACATCGTGCCTCTGGAAGAAAATACCCGAGTGATCGAGGATCGCTACAAAAAACTGGGTGGAAAAATGACGGTCATCGTCAAGCCCGGAATAGCCCACGTGCACGGACTCGATGATTCCACGCCCATCATTGAGTTCATTGATCGTCACGGTCGCTGAGTTCACCACGCGACTCGAGCGCCATTCGGCATGGGTGGTCTCAAGGCCCAATTTT
>JBDKIW010000461.1:0-9762 GCA_039796955.1 Planctomycetota bacterium | reverse complement strand
CGGTCATTTGCAGGGCAGCGGCGTCCAGCGTGGTTGACACGATCTCAATCGCTTCGCCGCCATCTTTGGCAGTACCGGAAATGGTCGCGTCACCCCCGATGTCCAGGACGCTACTCGACAGCACCACGCCGTCGTTATCCCCTGTGCCGCCACTGCACGTTCCTGTGATGGAGACATTGCCTGAGGTGCTTAAAGTTACATTAAGTATTACAGCATCGGCATTTTCGGTATTGCCGAGGACAGAGACGCTGGCAGCTGACACCCCGTAATCCACCAACTCAACCCCTTCGCCACCAGCTTTTCCCGTACCAGTCAGCGAAAGGATGCCGCCGGAACTCAAGGTGCCGACAGTCAGATAAATGCCGTCATTATCGCCGGAAGACGCGCCGGACATATTTGGCGCGTTAGTCCCTGTGAGAGTGATATCACCCGTGGCCGTCAGGTAACAATCGGCCATCCAGACACCTTTGGAATTTCCAATGCAGGTTCCGCTCATGGAAATGGATCCGGCGTTGACGTTCAGGGCGAGAGCGTCAATACCAACGCCGTTAGCGGTGCCGTCGTAGTTTCCTCCCGTTGCTGTCAGACTAACAGCTCCGCTGGTCTGCATATAAAGATTATCAAGAATCACTCCGTCGACATCAGCCAGCTGCGAGGCTAGTGTCGTGCCACCGCTGGCGACGATGGTGATGGACGTCGTGCTGGCAGAACCGAGTTGCTGGTTGTCCATGTACAGTGCGTCACCGCGGGTACTTGAAGCCGTGATGCTGATCGGTCCCGATATCGCATCAAAGATTATCTCAGTAATATCCGCACCACTGACACCGACAGCGTTGCCGCGTTCAGACGTTGCGTTGATGGTGAGTCCACCCGAACCGGCTGTGATGACGTTTTTTGTGGCAACAGTCATCGAATTGTCCCAGGAGCTGACACCCTGTCCGTTGTTCTTTGCGTTTCCTGTCATGCTGATTTGACCAGCACCTGTGGTGGTGATCGTGACGGATTCCTCAAGCCCGATGCCATCGCAGTCACCGGTGTTGCTCGCGCCGCTGCCGCCGGTACCGTTCAGGGTAATGTTCCCGGCCGATGTGGATTTGACTGTGCTTCTGACAAACTCCATGCCGGCGCAGGTCATATTGTCCGGGGCTGTATTGGTAGTCCCACCGGTGCCGCTGATCGTAATCGAGCCACTGGTCGTCTCGATCAGAGAATCCAGAACCCACAATCCGTTGTTCGATGTGGCGGCTGTGTATGTGGCTCCGCCCTTCGCCGTCAGGGAGAGGTTGCCTGTGCCGGTCGTTTTCAGAGTCGCACCATTCATCAGCAGGCCAACGAAGGTTCCGGTGGATGTGCCAGCCGAATTGGCCGTCATGGTGATATTGCCATCAGCAGACTGTACGACAGCTCCTGTAGTGAACTCGAGGCGACGATTTGTGGTGACCGTCAGCGTATTGCTGTCGGAAAAGGAGGTTGATCCATTGAAGGTGATGGCATCAGCCAGACCTGTACCGGTCTGCGTGACGGTGAAATTGTCGGTGTAGGCGGCCGCACTGTTGCCGAAGATCACATCCGTACCGGCGGTGGCAGACGCTTTGGTGATGACAAAACTACTGAAGGTGGACTTCGCCGTGGAGCTGGCCGTCAGAGTGGTTCCTGAAGCAGACATACCCGTGGTCGTTCCCGAACCGCTCCACGAGCCACTGCCCAGGGTGAACGTGTAGGTGTCGGAACCCGTGGAGACCACGGTCACGGTCTCATTGGCAGCCAGTGTCAGAGTCATCGTGGTGCCGCTGCCGGCGTAGGCCGCCAGCAGAACGCGTGATTCCAGCGATTCAAGCCCGACGGCCGCAGCAAAGGTGCGCTGGCCGTTGCTGCGGAACTGACGACGAGAACGAGCGGGCGGCGTGAACAGTGAAGCCAGCTTCTGAAACAGCGGCAAACGATCAGGTCGGGCCTTACTGAGGGCCATTGTGACAGAACGCTGAACGGTGCGAATGAAGGTCTGACTTGCGAAAGACGGCATGTGGAGATCCTGTATTCCCTGTATTCCTGGAGCAGGGGAAGGCAGGCTGCCGCAGACACAGCAACAGGCTGTGGCGGACCGGATCACCGAAAATGGACATCAATATCCAGTTTCATAATCGCCTCCCCCGGAGGCACTGCAGCGGCAATTTCGCGACCACAGCACATGATCAAGAAGCCAGATTTGCCGGTTGTGAGTTCCTCGATCGCCAGGAATAAGAATTGACTCGAGCCGATTCCCACATCTGCAACACCGCTTTCACCTCCGGGAATTCGGGAACCCAAATCCGGGCTTTTGTATTCCGGAACAACAAAAGCCAGCATGCGCGTCGCCAGCGGACGATCCTTCAGAATTTGCATTGAAAACCGGGGCTGCGGGGTTGTGATCCGTTGTCTGAGGCGAGTATTGATGAGGTGTTGCGGTCGTGACCTGCAAGCTCTGGCCTCCCACATCCACTTTCCTGGTTGCTGTAAATTCCTTTCCACGTGGACCGAGACAGATCATGTCTGAAGATGCCGGCACAGTGACTCGCTGGCTGCGTAAAATGAAGTCTGGTGACGCCATGGCGGCGCAGCAGATCTGGGGTCGGTATTATTCCCAGTTGGTGCGATTTGCTGAGCAGCGGATGCAGGACAATCCGGACTGTGCTGTGGACGGCGAGGATCTGGCGCACAGTGCCTTCCGCCGCTGCTGCGCAGCTCTGATGACCGGCCGTTATGCAGAACTCAATGATCGTGAAGATCTCTGGAATCTGCTGATTGTTTACACGCTGAATCGGGTGCGGCGGCATTTCCGGGACAGTGCCGCACAGAAGCGTCAGCGGGCAGCCGGGGACATCATTGAGCTCTCGGGGGAACTGGCTTTATATGATCTGCAGCAGCCTGAGACGGCGACGGTGATGTCTGATCTGCTGGCATTCTGGATGGAGCGTCTGGATGCTGAAGATCCTTCCGGTGAATTGCGCGAAATCGCCATGATGCGGATGGACTATCGGACGGCCGACGAGATTGCGCGAACACTGCAGCGTCGCAAGACTATTGTGCTGCAGAAAATTCAACTGATTCGGCTGATCTGGGAACAGTGTGAGCAGTTATGAGCGACAGAGGTGGTGACAGAATTCAATATCAGCCCGCGACCGTGTCGAAGTCTGACTGGCTGCGAGTGATGCAGGCCACGGCGGAGTATGAGCAATTGTGGCAGCGGGGCGAACGCCCGGATCTGCAGCAATTCGTGCTGGGTTACAGCGATTTGCCGCCGGGACTGCTGGACGCCCAGTTGCAGGCACTGCAGTCGGAACTGCAGAACACAGCGCCGTCTGGCTCGGCAGGGTCAGACGCCTCAGCAATCCCTCTGACATCGATCGGCCGCTACCGTCAGTTGCAGCTCCTGCGTCGCGGTGGCATGGGAGAAGTGTACAGAGCGCTGGATACGGAATGTGGTCGTGAGGTGGCATTGAAGAGGATCCGTCCGGATCTGGCAGGTGACCTGGAGGTCCAGCGGAGATTTCGTGAAGAAGGGGAGCTGACGGCGAGCCTGGAGCATCCGGGTGTGATTCCGATTTATGGTCGGGGTATGGATGAGAATGGTCTCGCTTACTATGTCATGCGGTTAATCACCGGCACGGGGGCTGGAACGCTGCAGCAATCCATTCAAAGGTTTCATGCCGGCCTGGCAGCAGCGGATCCTGTCGAAAAATCAGCGACCGTATTTCCGGATCTGATTCGTCGTGTCCTGGATGTCGCCAACACCATGGCTTATGCACACAGCCGCGGGGTCGTACACCGGGATCTGAAGCCCGCGAATATCCTGATTGGCCCCTATGGTGAGACGCTGATTGGTGACTGGGGGTTGGCTCGACGGTCGGTGGACATCTTCAGCTCGCAGGACGGCAATCGGCCGCTACCGATGGCAGGTGAACTTCTGAGTTCCGTCGATCCTGCCGAGGAGCCGGGTTCCGGGAATCCCGATGTCGTGTCCTCAGCGCCGGTCGGGCGCGCTTCCGAGGAGACTCAGCAGCGGCAGCAACACGGCATGGCCACGGCAGCGACCTGCGGCATCGGAACGCCAGGGTTTGCACCTCCGGAGCAGTTAACCGGAGAGGTGCGCGACGCCGCAACGCTGCGTTCCGCTGACGTGTACTCGCTGGGCGCGATCCTGCACAGTGTTCTGACCGGTCGGACACCGGATCGAAACGGAGCGTGGGAGCCTGCTGCGAAAGCGGGACAAGCTTCATACTATCCGGCAACAGTACAGCAGGCTGTCGGTGGTGGTCTGCAGATGCGATTGCTGGTAGCGATCTGTCGACGGGCGATGTCTGAACAGCCAGCGGAGCGTTATGTCTCGGTCGAAGAATTCTGTGATGACCTGGAATGCTGGCTCAGTGGCGAATCAGTGAAGGCCTATGCGGAAGGCTGGTGGGAACGACTGCTGCGCTGGCCGGGGCGCCATCGCATGGCGACGGCGATGCTGGTCACCGGCCTGCTGATCTCGGTGTTCGGTGGTGCCGCGTTTCTGGTCGTCACCACGCAACAGAAGAATCGGCTGGCGCAGCGCTCGCAGGAATTGCAGGATGCGCTGCAGAGATCCGACCGCCTGTTGCAGGACACAACAGAAGCGCGACGAGTCGCAGAACGTGAGCGAGCCGCGGGGGAAATCAGTCGCGATCGGGCCGAACGTCGAGAGCAGATGGCTTTTCACGCCATTTCACAGTTTTATGAATTGTTTTCTGAGCGTGAGGACTTGCGGACAGCAGCCGAGATGTCAGGGGTGCGTGAGGAGGTGCTGAAACGATCTCGACGGTTTTACGATCAGTTGTACGAGGAGATTGAGGGAGATCTGATCCCGAATGACTCCTCGTCGCTGAGGCTGGCCACTGCTGCACTGTCCCTGTCGAAGTTGGAGCATGAACTGGGGCATCAGGCCGAGGCGGTGGCACAACTGGAGAGGGCTGTGAAGAAACTGCGGGAAACGCCGTGGCCGACTGGAAAAGCCCTGCTGAGTCAACAGCGGGAATTTCAACTGGCCAGACTGATCAGTCAGCAGGGGCAACTGGCGATGCGGTACGGCTGGGTTGACAAAGCGGGGCCACTGCTGCGAGAGGCCGTGGAGCGGCTGGAGTCATCCCGCGGTGATCAGAGCTTATCAGCGGAGCAGCGTGCTGACGCCGAAGTTCTCTGGGTACGAGCAATGTCGACTCTGGCACTGAATCTGGGTGCGTTGGGAAAAACGGCCGAGGCCATGCCGCTGGCCGAAAAGGCGAAGCAGGCTGGAATGCCGGGTCCGGCGACATCCGTCGAAGAGGCGATGAATCGAATTCAGCTCCACGGAAATCTGGCCCTGTTACTCGAATCCAGTGGGGACACCGAGCAGTCACTGGCCGAACTGGAACTGGCCGAGCAGAGCGCTGAAACAGCGGAGAAACTGTTCTCTAAGGATACATCCGCCGGACAGCGGCTGGAACTGCTTTCGATGCGCTCAAAGGTTGCTCGCAGCCGTGTCCGATTGCTGCAGAAACTGAACCGTGTGACCGATGCCCTGACCGGCCTGCAGCAGCAACTGGCGGTGGATGAGGCCAGTGTGCGGGCATTTACCTCCAGTCACGAACTGCGGAACGCGTACGGTGCGACGGCGATCCAGTTGCAAAAACAGTTGGTCCAGTCATCGCGCCAGACCGAAGCTCGACAGGTGGCGCAGCAGTGGGTGGACCTGGCGGAGCAATTGCTGAAGGCAGGGACAGAGACGGAACGCGACCTGGTCTTTTTGTTGGGTGCGCATCATACCGCCGGACATACGCTGGAAATGTGCGGAGCTCGGGAGGAAGCATTTCGAAACTACAGCACCGCGGTGTCGGTGTGTGAGCGGACGAGCAGGTTGGGGTTTCGTGCACCGTCGCTGGTGTATCAGATCATGGAACTGAATTGTCATCTGGCCTCAGTTCAGGTTCAGGTCTCAGGCTGGTCAGCCATGGTGGATGGCTTTCTGGCGACCGCAAAACAGGCGGCGGAAGAGCTGCAGCGCTGGCCGGCTCAAACAGAGGTCAAACCGGAAAGCATTCCGCGGCAATTGCAAGGGACGGTCGAGCTACTGAAACGCGTTGGATTTGGTGAAGAAGCCGGGAAGTGGAAAGCCGAACTGCAGGAACAAAAACTGGTGCCCTGACAACACACGACCAACCCATCGTCGATGTCCCACCACTTGCCGAAGCTGAGCAAAGTCACAAACCACAGATCAACACGCATAAATCCTGCGACTCGATCCCTCGCAAAACCATCTGTGTTCATCCATGTCCATCCGTGGTTGAAAAACTCAGCCCACCCACTTGCCACTTCTCATCAAACACGAATTCTGAGCGAAAGCACAAACCACAGATGAACACCGCTCCACACAGATAAATCTTGCCACTCCATCCATCGCAAAAACATCTGTGTTTATCCGTGTCCATCCGTGGTTGAAAAACGAAGCCCACACGCCTGCCGCTTCCCACCAAACACGAATTCCGAGCGCAGCCACAAACCACACATCAACACGCACAAATCCTGCGACTCCATCCCTCGCGAAAACATCAGTGTTCATCCGTGTCCATCCGTGGTGAAAAAAGCTGGCTCTCCAGCTGGCCCAACAAGACAGTGTCAGCGTGCCAGACTTCGCCAACCGGGGTTCTCCATCGCAGTTTTTTTCCGGGACCGTATGATGCCTCGTCCCGGGCGCCCGCCCCCAGCTCCCACGTCCACAGATTTCTCAGGAGTGTCACTGTGCCACGCGTTCTGATCACCCCCAGCGAAATGCTCCATCAGCAGACACCCGGTCGCCAATTGCTGGAACAGGCAGGCTTCGAAGTCGTTTTTCCTCCTCCGGGGATCGATCTTTACGACGAGGACCGCCTAATCCGTCATCTTCCAGGGATCGACGCCATGCTGGCCGGCATGGAACCGCTCAGCAGACGAGTGCTTGAAGCCAGCCAGTTGCGGGCTGTGGCCCGTTTTGGCGTGGGCTATGATGCTGTAGATGTCACTGCCGCACGACAACTGGGGATCGCTGTGGCGATCACGCCCGGCGTCAATCAGGTGTCCGCGGCCGAACACACGATGGCTCTGCTGCTGGCCGTCTTCCGACAGATTCTGCCCCGCGATGCCACCGTCCGCAACGGGTCGTGGCAACGTCCCTGGTTCCCCCGACTGGCTGGAAAAACGCTGGGACTGATCGGGCTGGGACGCATCGGCCGTGAAGTCGTTCCCCGCGCTCAGGCATTCGGCCTGCAGGTCATTGCCTTCGACCCGTTTGCCGACGCCGACTTCGCCCACAGGTCCGGTGTCACTCTGCTGCCACTGCAGGATGTTCTTAATCAGGCAGACATTGTCAGTCTGCACCTGCCCTGCACCGAAGCTTCCAGAAAAATGATCCATCAGGAATCCCTTGCGACCATGCGTGATGGGGCTGTGCTGATCAACACAGCACGCGGCGGACTGGTGGATGAACCGGCCCTGGTCAAGGCCCTGAAGTCCGGAAAACTCCGCGCTGCCGGACTGGATGCCTTCGATGTGGAACCCCCCAGCCCTGACAACCCGCTGCTGCAACTGCCGAATGTGGTTCTCACACCGCATACCGCCGGACTGGATGATGACTCAGTCACCGGTATGGGGACGCGTGCCTCGGAGTGGCTGGTAAAACTGTATCAGGGCGGCACAGTTCCTGCAGACAGTCTGGTCTCTCCTGAATCGCTGGCTGGCTGGACCTGGTGATCTGTCGGATTCAACGAAAAGCTCGTAAAATCCGAAGCAGCGGCACTGCATTCGGCAGTCGGACATCCGGGTGCTGTTTCTCCGTGCCGATTTTCAGCCACGACGGCCCCGGTGTTTGGCGTCCCGTACCTGACGCGAGACATTTTCGGCAGAATCCTGTAATCTTTCTGCCCGCGCCAGTAATCCTGGCGTCAACTCCAGAGGTTCCACCACAGTTCTTTTGCAGGACTTACCTGTATGACAGTGTCTCGTACTTCCACGCGGCGTCACTTCCTTCAAAGTCTCGGCGCTGTCGGTGCAGCCGCCGTATTCTGTCCCTCCATGAATCGGGCCGTGGGCTATCAGTCACCCAACGAGCGACCGGTCTTTGCGACCATTGGCCTGAGAAACCAGGGCTGGACCATCACCAGCAAATCCTTCCGCTTCGCGGATTTTGCGGCACTGGCCGATGTCGATGAAAATGTGCTGGGCGTCCACGTCGAAAACACAAAGAATGGTCAGGGACGGCAGCCGGATGCCTACAAAGACTATCGAAAAATCCTCGATCGCAAAGACATCGACGCCGTGATGATTGCGACACCGGATCACTGGCACACAAAAATCGCCGTCGAAGCGATGTACGCCGGCAAAGATGTGTATTGCGAAAAGCCACTGACACTCACCATCGATGAAGGCAAGCTGATCGAAAAAGTGGTGAAAGAGACCGGGCGTGTCTTTCAGGTCGGCACGATGCAGCGGACCGAATCGGACCAGCGTTTTCTGCAGGCCATTGCACTGGTCAGGCAGGGACGTATCGGGACCGTACAGCGCGTGACCTGTGGCATCAACGGCATGGAAGCATCCCCGGTGATTCCGGTCGCTCCGGTTCCCAAAGGCCTGGACTGGGATCTGTGGCTGGGTCCGGCCCCGAAAGTCGACTACCGTGCGCTGCCCGAAATGCGCACCGGTTACGGTGGCGGCGTCCCGCTGTTCAGCAACTGCCATTATGCGTTCCGCAACTGGCACGAATACTCCGGTGGAAAACTAACCGACTGGGGTGCCCACCATGTGGACATCGCCTGCTGGGCACTTGGCGCAACAGAAACCGGTCCTTCAAAAATCACGCCTCTCGAGTTTCAGCTGCCGGTCGCGTACAAGGACGGTCATCCAACCGTTCAGGATCAGTACAACGCCGCGACCAGCTTCAAAATTCGGGCCGCGATGCCCAACAATGTCGAAATGATTATCACCAGCGAAGGGGATAACGGCATCCTGTTCGAAGGCACTGAAGGACGCTTCTTCGTGAACCGAGGCAAGATCGCCGGCAAGCCTGTGGAAGATCTGAAGGACAAGCCCCTGCCTGAAGGAGCCATCGAAGAGATTTATGGTGGCAAGGTCAGCGAGAACCACACTGCGAACTTTACGGATGCGATGAAATCGAGGAAGCAGCCCATTTCCGATGTGTGGTCACACAACCGCATGCTGGAAATCTGTCACCTTTCCAACATCGCCATGCGGCTGAATCGCGAATTGCAGTGGAATCCTCAGACCCGCGAAATCGTTGGTGATGCACAGGCCAATGCCTTCCTCACCCGCGAAAGTCGCAAAGGCTTCGAGATCAACATGTGATTCGTCCGGCCGGCCGGATTGGTCAGCCACGAACTTCTCTGCACGGAACACACAGGGGACGCAGGTTCATCGACCGCGTCCCCTGTGTCTTTTATGAACTCAATAACCCGTCTCCGCTCCGCAACAGCACTGCCTCAGGTCACATCATCTCCGGCAGTCTCCACGTCCTTTGGCGGCAACAGCTCGGGCTCCGGTGGCAACTGACGCCGTCGGTTTCCGACCGGACGACTTCCATCGGCACGCCGCCTCAGCCGCCCCTCCTGCTGCAGCGATCGTCGCAGCAGGTATTCGATCTGCGAGTTCAAACTGCGCATCTCATCCTCGGACCACCGCCGCAAGGCAGCCAGCACCTCCGGATCAAGTCGCAGCAAAAAACTATCCCGTGATGCCACG
>JBDKIW010000460.1:0-8040 GCA_039796955.1 Planctomycetota bacterium | reverse complement strand
AAAACCCACCACGGATGGTGTACGATGACGACAGCCTGTTCCAGTACCGCCAATTCCATCATGGAAGTGCTGCATGGCGGGGATGCTCTGCTGAATCTGACATCACAGAGTCTGAATACGTCCAGCGGGGTTCGGTGCATCACTCGTGGGCGTGACGGATTGCAGTGTGGCCCGGTGTCTGCGTCTGAGTCGACTGCTGTGGAATGGCAGGACTCGCTGGCGGCCGAGCTGGGGGCTTTGTGCAGTCCCGAGGTGACTCGGATTGTGGTGGTTTCGGAAGAACACAGCCTGGCGGCTCAGCAGCTGATTTCTGAGCTCTCACGACGGCAAATTCCGCACCTGCACTGCACGCTGATGGACCAGTGTGAAGCCGACGCATTTATGGATGCCGAGGACACAGAAGCGGTGACTGAGCGGTTGCGGCAGTTGGGTTATCTGTGATTGAGTAAGGCTGCACGGCGGTTTGGCAGCGACCACGAGGGAGTTGCGTGGGTTAGAGATCCGGAAGGGAGGCCGGGGGGCATGGATTTATTTCTGCTTGGCATTGATGGATTGCCGCGGTGGATGTGGCAGAAGTTTGCCGCATCCGGCGTGATGCCTCACAGTGCGCAGCTGCTCAATTCCGGGACGCTGGTACCGATGAAATCGGCGTTGCCTGAGGTGTCATCGGCCGCCTGGGCCTCGATCGTCACCGGTCAGAATTCCGGCGGGCACAACGTGTTTGGTTTCACGGATCTGATGGACGGCAGCTACAGCCTGGGCTTCACGTCGTCCCGAACCTTCCGGGCTCGTCCGTTCTGGGCGGAGCCGGAGTCCGGTCCGAGTCTGATCATGAATGTGCCTCAGACGTACCCGGCGCAGCCGCTGAACGGGATGCTGGTTTCCGGCTTTGTGGCGCTGGATCTGAAGCGGGCGGTGTATCCCGCGGAGCAGTTGCCGTGGCTGGAGAGCATCCGGTATTCGGTGGATGCGGACATGTCGCTGGTGGAGAAGGGCAAGGCCCGGTTTGTGGATGAGCTGCGGCGTGTGATGACCACGCGATGTGAGGCGTTGCATCATCACTGGGGGCGTGAAGCGTGGCAGAACGTGATGTTTGTCTTCACGGGAACGGATCGACTGAATCATTATCTGTGGGAAGACTACGAGGATCCGACGTCGCCCTTTCATCAGACGTTTCTGGACTATTATCACGAAGTGGACCGGCAGCTGGGGCGGATTCTGGAGCGTCTGGACGACCGGACTCAACTGGCTGCGGTGTCGGACCATGGTTTTGCGCGTCAGCGGCGGAGTGTGAATCTGAACTGTCTGCTGGCGGAAGGTGAGTTTCTGAAGCTGAAGGGTTCACCGCGTCCGGCGTTTTCGGACATGCTGCCGGAGAGTACTGCTTTTGCGATGGATCCCGGCCGGATTTATCTGCATCGCCAGGGGCGTTATCCGGGTGGAAGTGTGACACCGGACGCCGCGGAAGCATTGATGCAGGCGATCACCACGTATCTGCTGTCAGTGAAGGTTGAGGGCGAGCCGGTGGCGACTGAGGTAATTCGGGGGGCTGGTGTGTACAGCGGACCCTATTCGCATCGGGCACCGGACCTGATTGTGATGCCGGCTCCGGATGTGGCCCTGTCGGGGCGTTTGAATCTTTCGGCGCTGGTCGAACCCACGCTGATCAATGGTCGGCATACTTACGAAGAGTCGACCTTTTTTGTGCGTGGAACGGATCACGGAGTCATTCCGGCGGATATGCATGTGGAGCATGTGCTGCAGGTCGTAAAGCCTCAGCAGTATGGCAGCCTGCGGCGGGCGGCTTAGTGACGTGAACAGACAGGCCCAGGAACGCGGCTCAGAAGTGAGACGGTGCCGGGGCGACGGGGCCGCCAGGGCTGCCCTGGACGGGTTTTCAGGCGATCGGTGACTGTGCGAGCACCACTTCGACTTCGATTCAGGATTCTTGATCAATGACTCAATCTAGCTGCCACAATGCCGGCCAGACATGCTGGAGCTGCCCTGCGGTGGAATTCAAGGGGCATGTGGACTTTCGTGCCTGTGGCCAGGCGGCGTTTCGCAAGGCGGCTGAAGGTCAGCTGGTGGTGGAGTGTCGGCGGCGTCCGGAGATCGGTTACTTCGATCCGCTATCGATCACGTTTGAATCCTGCAGCGAGTGGAAGCAGACGGAGAACGGGTATCTGCTGGACGGGATGCGGGTGCTGATTCTGGGGATGGACGGTTATCTGGGCTGGCCGTTGGCGCTGAAGCTGGCGAAGCTGGGGTGTCGGGTGTATGGCATCGACAATCTGCTGCGTCGCAAGCTGGTGGCAGAACGCGGGGCTCAGTCGGTCACAGAAATCCGCAGTATGGCCGAGCGTGTGGCGGCGGCAAAGGAGCATCTGGGGGTCGACATCGAATTTCGAGAGATGGATCTGCTGGATCGTGAATCGCTGTTCGCTTATATCCGTGAAGTTCAACCGGAATCGATTGTCCAGTTTGCTGAAATCCCGAGTGCACCCTACAGCATGGCGGATGTGGATCGGGCGGTGAATACGATTCAGAACAATGTGGTGGGAACGCTGGGGTTATTGTTTGGTGTCCGGGATCATGCGCCGGACGCGTCCATCATCAAGCTGGGCACGATGGGTGAATACGGCAGTCCACTGACGGGGCGTCCACTGTTTGAGGGGTTGTTCCCGGGCGATGCGGTCCTGCAGTATCAGGGGCAGGAATGGAGCCTGGGGGGTGAATTGACCCCACGTGATCCAGTCAGCTTTTACCATGTAAGTAAGGTTCAGGGCACCTTCAGCGTGTACGAGGCGTGTAAATACTGGTGGCTGCGAAGTTATGATGTGATGCAGGGAGTGATTTACGGCAACTATTCCGAAGAGTTGCAGGCGCATCCGGACCTGAGTACTCGATTTGACATCGATGAATGGTGGGGGACGGTGGTCAATCGTTTCGTGGCTCAGGCCGTGATCGGGATGCCGCTGACGATTTACGGATCAGGAAATCAGATGCGTGGTTACATCACGCTGCGTGATGCCATGCAGTGTATTACACGACTGATTGCGGCGCCGCCTGAACCTGGTCAGTACGATGTGGTGAACCAGGTGACGGACGTGTTCAGTGTGCTGCAGATCGCACAGATGGTGGCCACGATCGGGCGTGAGTTTGACCTGGATGTGGAGGTTCAGCGGATTGAGAATCCTCGCGTGGAATCGGAAGAACATCCGTATGAAGTGATTCATGAGAAGCTGGGTGAGCGTTTCGGCTTTGCGTCTGAATCGGGGTTTGCGGACGAGGTGCGGCATTTGTTCCGGGTGCTGCTGCAGCCAGAACACAAAGCCCGCATTCTGGCGCAGAAGGACACGCTGTTTCCGAAGACAAAGTGGTCGGGTGAACATGGAACTCTGGAAGTCCTGGAAACGTGGAAGCCGTCGGCCTGAGGTTTCGGGGTGGGCAGGGAGTTCGGGCTGTTCGCGGGATTCCGAATGGATGTTGTGCGGAGCATGCGGCGGGCGATAGTCAGCAGATATTCAGAGTGATCTCTACAGTGTGGAAGACGGAGTTATGGAACTGCGAGAAGCGGAATTTGACGAGATGGTGCTGCGGTCTGATCGCCCGGTGCTGGTGGATTTTCAGGCGTCCTGGTGTCCTCCGTGCCGGATGATGCAGCCGGTGGTGGATCGTCTGGCGGTGAAGGTTGGTGACTGGGCCGACGTGTACTCGGTGAACATTGACCGCAGTCCGGGGCTGGCCGCGCGGTATCAGGTCAGTGGTGTGCCGACCTTCATTGCGTGGGCTGGCGGGCAGACGGTGGATCGTCGTACCGGGGCACTGACGGAAGGGCAGTTGATGAATCTGCTGAAGAAGGCCAGTGACGCGATGCCGGTGTCAGAGGCAGCACCGGCCACTGAGTCGGCTGAGTCGTGGATCACGGTGGTTTCGGGGCTTCCACGGTCCGGTACGTCGCTGATGATGCGGATGCTGGAGGCTGGGGGCATTCCGGCGCTGACGGATTCGCTGCGGACTCCGGATGAAGACAATCCCAATGGGTACTATGAATTTGAAGACGTGAAAAGTCTGCAGGAGCAGAGTGCGTGGGTCGAGCGGGCTCCGGGACATTCCGTGAAGATGGTTTACAGCCTGCTGAAGCACCTTCCGGCTGATCGTGAGTATCGTGTGCTGTTTATGCGGCGTCAGGTCGACGAGATCCTGCAGTCTCAGAAGAAGATGCTGGAACGCCGGGGAATCGTGACAGACATCCCCGACGCGACTATGAAGGCTCTGTTTGAACGTGAACTGCGAAATTTCTACGGCTGGCTACCGACTCAGAGTCATCTGAAGCTGGTGAATATCAGTTACAACGAGTTACTGGCTCATCCGGAAATCACACTGGGGCAGGTCAATCGCCATCTGGGTGGCGGATTAAACGTGGGCGCCATGGTGCAGATGATTGATCCCAGCCTGTACCGGCATCGTGCAGCCTGAGAACGGCGTGTGACGGTGGTGTCCCCGGGGTGTCGGTTTGTCTGTGTCTGAATTTGTGACGCGAAATCCAGCGTGATCGTTTCGGCGGAGCGAAACGCGACCATCTTCTGGTTGAACACCATTTCACCATTCCAGTCCTGTCTTTTATTCTTCGAATTCCTTTTTGCTGCAGAGAGTGCTCATGTCTTTTTTTGCCGGAAAAACCGTACTTGTGACAGGTGGCTGTGGAACGGTGGGGCGGGAACTGGTGCGCCAGCTGCTGAGTCATCAGCCGCGGGAGATCCGGGCGATTGACACCAATGAGTCGGAAGTGTTTTTTCTGGAGCAGGAGCTGCTGGATCATGCTCGCCAGAATCCGCAGCAGCGTGTTTCCAGTCTGTGTCAGATTGGTGATGTGCGGGATGCGGACAAGCTGAACCGGATGTTTTCCGGGGTTGATATTGTGCTGCACACTGCGGCACTGAAGCATGTGATTCTGTGCGAGCGAGCGCCTTTTGATGCGGTTCAGACCAACATCATGGGCGTAAAGAACGTGATTGAAGCGGCGCTGAACAATGATGTGGAGCGTGTGATTTTCACCAGCTCTGACAAAGCCGTGAATCCCACGAATGTGATGGGGACGTCCAAGCTGATGGGCGAGCGGCTGATCACGGCAGCGAACAGTCTGAAGATGCAGCGACGTACCATTTTCAGTTCGACGCGATTCGGGAATGTGCTGGGATCGCGTGGGTCGGTGATTCCGATTTTCGCCCGTCAGATCGAGAATGGCGGTCCCGTGACACTGACGGATCGGCGGATGACTCGCTTCATTATGACGCTGGAGGAAAGCTGTCGACTGGTGCTGGCGGCTGCGGAGATGGCTCGTGGTGGCGAGGTGTTTGTGACCAAGATGCCGGTGATTCGTATTGCCGATCTTGCCCGGGTGATGATCGACGCACTGTCTGAGCAGGCCGGCTGTCATCCCAGCCGTATGCCGATCACTGAGATTGGCGCGAAGCCCGGTGAAAAGCTGTATGAAGAACTGATGAGTGATGAGGAGACGCGACGGACGGTGGAGCTGACGGAAATGTTTGCCGTGCTGCCGGCGTTTCGCAGTGTGTATGAAGAGATTGCGTATGACTACAGCGATATTGTTTCGTCTGAGGTGCACAACGCGTACATCAGTTCGCCGGACAACGCCATGTCGCTGTCAGAACTGAAGGAGTACTGTGCGCACCATGATCTGCTGGCACCGTATCTGAAGGAACGGCCCGTGCTGCAGATGCCGACACAGACCCTGCGACGTGCAGCCTGATATGATTTGCGGGCAGAACAGCGAGTGGGCGTTTGCGTTCGATCTGTGCGTTGGGTTCGTTCACGATTGGCTGATGGGCGTCGGGGGTGCTGCGTGACCACGTCAGGGGCTGAATCCCGCCGGCTGGCATTCGGTTCCGAGGCCTTCGGACCGATCGTGGTTCGTGTGCTGGGCCTGCTGTTGATGTTCGCCTGCACGACTCTGACGGCACGGCTGCTGGGGCCATCCGAGTATGGGACCTACAGCACAGGCCTGTCGCTGGCTATCCTGCTGGCCACTCTTGCGCCCCTCGGGACGGACCGGGTGCTGGTCAAGCATCTGTCGCTGAATCAGTCGCCGGAGGCCGCGGTCCCGGAGATCGCGCTGACTCACAAATGCACCTTGCTGGTGTCCGGGGTGCTGCTTGGGGGCTGTCTGCTGGGGGCGGTGCTGTTTCAGCGAGTGGGACCACATGCGTGGAGTCAGGCGGCGTCCCTTGCGGCCATTCTGTTTGTTCCGCTGACGCTGACGTATCTGCGACAGTGGGTGGCGATTCCACTGGTGGGAACCAGACGTGCTCTGATGCCGGAGCAGATCCTGATTCCGGGGCTGACGCTGTTCCTGCTGACAGGGATGGCCTGGCGGTCGACGCGACCGCTGACGGCGTCTACGGCGACCCTGATTGTTGCGGTGCTGACCTTTGTGGTGTGGGGGGGGACGACGTATCGAGGTGTGCTGAGACCGTTGTATCTGCAGGCGTTCCAGGACCGTTCGACGGGGGCTGGAGGCTTAGTCGAGCGAGTGAGTGCCGGGCTGCCCTTTGTGTTTGTGGCGGTGGGGAGTATTGTCTGCCAGCGTGGTATACCTCTGGTGGTGGCTGCGGGCTGTAGTTTCGCAGACACCGCTCACTTCTCTTATGCGATGCTGGTTGCGGGGCTTCCGTCGTTGCCTCTGGGCATGCTGAGTCTCACGCTGATCCCGCGATTTGCCCGTCACTACCACAATGGTCATCTTGAAGAATCGCAGCGTCTGGCGCGGAACGCCTCGACACTGATTTTTCTGATCGCGGTGGGGCTGAGTGCGGGGCTGCTGATTGCCTCGCCGGCGATTCCCCGGATCCTTGGAGCGCCGTGGCAGGCTGTGACAACTTTGCTGCCCGCGCTGTTGCTGGCTTCGCTGGTGGATTGTCTGACCGGGCCGACAATGCCCGTGATGCAGACCACGGGGATGGAGCGGACCTACAGCTGTCTGTTTCTGGTGTATGTTCCGGTGCAGTTGCTGCTGTTGTATGGGTTGAGTCAGTGGGCGGGGGTGCAGGGCGCGGCTGTGGCTTACCTGCTGGGACGTTGCCTGTGGAATCTGCTGGTCACGACGCTGATCTATCGCCAGAGATCGCTGGTGATGCTGCCGGCGCTGGAAAGTCTGCGTGAGGGACTGTCGAGATTGCGGCGGTGAGGGCTGAAGGAAAAGGGGGCGGGATTTCTGATCCACGCCCCCGGTTAGCTGTCGATTAGCGCGAAGTGTGTCAGGCGCGGGGTTCGTTGGAGACGCGGGTGCCGATGCGTTCTCCGGCCACGACACGGGCGATGTTTCCGACCTTCTTGTAGTTGAACACGATGATATCGATGTTGTGTTCCATGCAGTGGTGCATGGCCTGAGCGTCCATGACCTGCAGGTTCTGAGAGAGAACTTCGCGGAAGGTGATGTCGGAGTAGCGGATGGCGTGGGGGTTGCGGAGTGGATCTTCGGAGTAGACGCCGTCCACTTTGGTCCCTTTCAGGACGACTTCAGCGTCAATTTCGCGGGCACGGAGTGCGGCTGCTGTGTCGGTGGTGACGAAGGGACTGCCCGTTCCGGCAGCCAGGATAACGACGCGGCCTTTTTCAAGATGCCGCAGGCAGCGTCGGCGAATGAAGGGTTCTGCCACGCCTTCCATCCGAATCGCGCTTTGCAGTCGTGTCTGGACACCGGCATTTTCCAGAGCATCCTGCAATGCCAGACCATTGATCACGGTGGCCAGCATGCCCATGTAGTGGGCTGTGGAGGGAACGATGGACTGACTGATTTCGGCAAACTGCTTGCCGCGGAGAATGTTGCCACCTCCGCAGACGATGGCCAGCTGGATGCCTTTCTGAACCACGTCACGAATCTGCTGGGCCACGGAGGACAGTTCATTCATGCTGATGCCGGATTCCCCTTCGCGACAAAAACTTTCGCCGCTGATTTTCAGCAGCACGCGACGGTAGGGGGAGCGGTTGGTGGTGTTGGTCATCAGCGGAACTCCTGGA